>JBEKQR010000540.1:0-2716 GCA_049519515.1 Candidatus Korobacteraceae bacterium | reverse complement strand
AGATCCCTCGCGGGCTGAAGCCCGCTCGGGATATTGAAAATAAAGGGCCATTACGGCGCGGCTAAAGCCGCGCCCTTTCAAAACTATGGAGCATTCGTCTTTTTCAGCAGCCTCTAAAGCCGCTTTAAACTGATGCCTTGATCCCCACGGCTGAAGCCGTGGGCTTCCACTATAACCCCTCACTCCTAAAGTCGAAACCGTTCAAAACCATTTATGAAACAAGCTGTAGCACTCTACGGTTTGTAAACAGCAGCCCACGTACATCACGGAAAGTACAGTTTTGGTCCGAACTCCAAGCCACTGGACCACCTCAAACCAGGGAGCATCGCGAAGTATTCTTTGCCGTCCCCCCCGCGCTCGTGTTAAAAGACACTTGATTCCATGCCGGCCAAAGCCATCTCGTCTGCCGGGGCAACAAAAGACTTGCAACGGCTCGTCGGCCAACTGCTGATCCTGGGCTTTGAGGGTACGGAACTCTCCACCCGCTCCAAGACGTTGATTGGCGGGGTGCAGCCGGGCGGCATCATTTTGTTCGCCCGCAACATCGAGTCGCCGCGCCAGACCCATGCCTTGCTGCGCTCGGCGCAGAAGCTGGCGCGAGACAAATTGTTTCTTTGCCTCGATCTGGAAGGCGGGACGGTTGACCGCCTGCGCGATGCCGTGGCGCCCGCGCCCTCGGTGGCCGAGGTCGCCGCCAGCCACAGTCAGAAACTCTTCCGCGAGCACGGCAGGCTGCTCGGCAAAGCTGCCTGGACGCTTGGGTTCAATGTCGATTTCGCGCCGGTGCTCGATCTCTCCTCCGAGCTCTCCCGCCCGGTGATGACCACGCGCACGGCGTCGGCATTTGCCGAGGAAGCCATTGTCTACGCGCGCTGTTTTCTGCGCGGGCTGCGGGCGGCCGGCGTCCTTGGCTGCGGCAAGCATTTTCCCGGACTGGGCGAGGCCAGCCTCGACAGCCATGTGCAACTCCCGGTGGTCACCAAGCCCTGGAAGCGGCTGTGGCAGGAGGACCTGCTGCCCTACCGCAGCTTGAAGCGCGAGCTGCCATTCGTCATGGTGGCGCACTGCGCTTATCCGGCGGTGGCGGGCGACAAAGCATCGCAAGCGCATGCAGGACGTTCAGGTGCTTCGGCTCCTCCACCCCAGCAAACGCAACTGCGGCGTTTGCTGGGGGCCCCGGTTCCTCCACCCCAGCAAACGCAACTGCGGCGTTTGCTGGGGGCCCCGGTTCCGGCATCGCTATCGCGCAAGTGGATCACGGGAATTCTGCGGCGGAAGATCGGGTACAACGGGCTCGTCGTCTCCGACGACCTCGACATGGGCGGCGTGCAGCAGGCGGCAGACGTTGGCGACGCCGCCGTGAGCACCATTCAGGCCGGCGCCGACATTTTCCTGGTGTGCCGCAGCGAAGAAAACATCTGGCGGGCTTACAATGCCGTGCTGGCCGAGGCCGAGCGCAGCCCTCGCTTCCGCGCCCGGGTGGAAGAGGCTGCGCGGCGGGTGCTGCGCTTCAAGACGGCCTCGAAGACGCTCCAGCGCGCGCCTGCTCCCCCGCCCTCGGACTCCGAGGTGGCGAAGCTGCGCCGTGAGATGTGGGAGTTCAGAGAAAAACTGCGGCTCACCGCGGCAGCCGGTGCGGAGTCCCAGTCAACGGCCGCGGTTTCACGCCAGCGAAGGAAGGATCGCCCTTCGCCGAAGGGCACGCTTGCGCCTGGCGTGGTCAAGGAAACGGTAGGCTTATGATCGTCGCCGGCATCATGAGCGGAACCTCCGCCGATGGCATCAACGTCGCCGTCATGCGGCTCGAGGGACGCGGCCTGCGCACCAAACTGCAACTGCTGGCGCATCGTGAGTATCCGTATCCGGCGCGGGTGCGGCGCGCCGTCCTGGCTGCCATGAACGCCGGCCGCGCCAGCGTGGCCGAGCTTGCCCGCCTGAACTTCCTGCTGCCGGAGTTGTACGCCGAGGCGGTCGAGCAGACGCTGCGTTCACCACGGCAAACGCGAAAACGGCGTTTGCCGGGTGCCCCGCGCGAGGCCGCGCTAACTTGCGAGCTGGTGGGCTGCCACGGTCAGACTCTTTATCACCAGGGCGAGCAGGCTCCTTATCTTGGCCGTCGGCTGTCCGCCACCTGGCAGGTGGGCGATGGCTCGGTGCTGGCGGCGCGGCTCGGAGTCCCCGTAGTGTCCGACTTCCGTCCTGCTGATATGGCTGCCGGCGGCAAGGGCGCGCCACTGGTTCCGTATCTCGACTACCTGCTGTTCCGGCATCCGCGCCGTGGGCGCATCGTGCAAAACATCGGAGGGATCGCCAACCTGACGGCCATCCCGGCCGCGGCCAAGCCCGAGCAGGTAATTGCCTTCGACACCGGCCCCGGAAATATGGTGATCGACGCCCTGGCGCGCGAGCTTTTCCGCAAGCCATTCGACCGCGATGGCGCGCTTGCCGGGCGCGGCAAAATCAACGATCGCCTGCTGGCGGAGCTGCTGCGCCAGCGCTTCTTCCGCCACCCGCCGCCCAAGACCGCCGGACGCGAGCAGTTTGGCCGCGAGTTCACCGCCGACTTTCTGCGGCGCTGCCGCGGCATGAGCGGGCACGACGCGCTGGCCACCGCCACCGCGCTGACTGCCGAATCCATAGCGGCCTCGGTGCAAGCAATCGTGCAGGGCGCGCGCTTCCATGATTTCTTTGTCTCCGGCGGCGGGGCCAGGAACAA
>JBEKQR010000539.1:0-2720 GCA_049519515.1 Candidatus Korobacteraceae bacterium | reverse complement strand
AGGCGTAACCCATGACTTCGCCGGAGTGGCGGCGGCCAATACGCAGTGGCAAGATGGAAAACATAATGCGCCCCAGGAATGACAGAAATCCCAGTGCCAAAAAGTATTTTGCAGCCTGTGCTGCCGGGATTTTCAAGAGCTGCGACAGAATCGTTGGCCCCCAGAGCTGCACACCGTAAGTGCTGGTCGCCATCCCCGCCCAGAGTGCGACTACCCACCAGAAGCGTCCCTGATTGTGCAGCAACTCAGTGAGTGGCACCGGCGCTATCGGCACTGGAGCCGAGACCGGTAGCTGAACTTGCTCCAGGGGCACTCCAAGCTGCCGGGCGGCTTCCCGTCGCGCATCAGCGAAACGGTTGCGGGTCAACAACCAGCGCACCGATTCCGGCGCCCACAGCCAGATCCCAACGGAAATAAGGATGGGCAGAGCGCCGGTTGCTGCGAGCCCGCGCCAGCCGAGCAGTGGCAGTAATTGAGCGGCAAGCAGCGCAGCCAGCATCGTCCCCAGAGCAACCGGGGCGATCATAAGGCTGGACAGGAAGGTGCGATACCGCGTCGGCGTCATCTCGACCACCAGCGCATTTTGGGTGGTGATGGCGCCAGCCATGCCAAATCCAACCAGAAAGCGCAAGGCCGAGAAACTGAGCCACGCGCCATCAGGAAGGAGGGCACAGCCGCCGCAGCCTACGGAAAAGATCAGCCCACCGATGGAGATCAGCGTCCTGCGCCCGAAACGGTCGGCCCACTTGCCGAAGAATAGCGCACCCACGACAGCGCCAACGCCGGCGCTGAGCAGCATCATTGCTGACTGCCCATATGTCAGGTGCCAGCTCGGGGCAAGGATGGCCACCAGGTACCCCACCAGGAAGAAGTCGTAGAACTCGAACATTTCCTGCAAAACCAGCAGCCCCAGTGTTACGAAATAGCGGGGTGTAAGGTTTGCCTTGTCAAAGACATTAAGCCACTGTGATGTCCCTTGAGTCGACGATGCCTCTATCATGGTTCCCCCGGCGAGCGCTGACGCTTGGTCTTAACCAAAAATCCAGCGTGGCGGTTTATCAAGAAAGCTGGGCGAGCAGATCGATTTCTTTCCAGATCTGGCCGATGCGTGGCATTCTACGGGCTATCGCTTGCTTGATCCTGAACGGCAGGCATTATATAGGTTCCAGATAAGTTTACAACGCAAAAGCAAAAGTCTTTGGAGCTGCGCGCAACGCGAATGCTGCGCTGTAGGAGAATGGGTCAGGTCCAGGCCGTGGTTTTGGGTTTTCGCCCTTCGAGTGCCGGTAGAGGCGTTCCAAAAACCTCAATGCGAGCTCCTAAATTGCTGATATTCCTGGCCCCAGAGCTTGTACTTGGGATCGTTCACTAAACATGTGTTTTCGGAACAGACTGACCTTCAGGTGTGCCACCTCCGCGCGCCGTGCGCCCGTGGCATAAAGCGTCATGAGCAAGATGCGGTGAAAGGGGAACTCCGCCGCGTCAATCAAACGCGCGACCTCCTCCTGGCTGAGTATCTCCGGAAGATGAAATACCTTCTTCGGATAGGGCGTCTCTGCGATACTCCAGCTTCTCTTCAAGACGTGGATGTAGAAGAAGCGTAAGGCAGCCAGCCGTAGCGTTACGGTGTTCGGACTGAACTTCAACTTGGTGAAGAGCATCGCCTGATACTGGCGGATGTGCTCGAGGCCAAGCTGATCGGGTGGACGATGAAAATATCGGCTGAAGTGCTCAACGCCGTGGAGGTACGAGCGAATCGTTGTTTCCGCGAAGTTACGGCGCCTCAACTCCTCAAGCATGATGTGGCGTAGATGTGTCACAGAGAGTTCCTCCTCTGCGACACAACTTAGCTCAACCCACCTGTTGCCCGCCCCGCCACACGCGAATGCGTCCGCCACGCCAGCGGCTTCGTTCAAGTCGGCTTCTGGGAAGTCATGGCTTCACTTCCCAGAACGAAACTTCGGGGCACACCATTGATGCTTCAGCCTTTGCTAATTGTGCGGCGGTTAAGGAAACGTCTAATCCGCGGGACTCAGAATTGTCACCTTCCGCGCTTTCGGGTCCAAGCGGATTCGCTGATGATTTCTTAGGGTAGCGAATATTTCGTTGTCCACTCCGGACACAATGGGAATCCCCGCTGCGGCCGCGCCTTGAACCATGACCGGGTTGACTTCGCCAAACACCAGTCCGGCGAATCCCACCCCGCGCCCTTGCATCATGAGGAATGCCCATCCGCCGGCGATCCCGCCCTGGACGCCCGGACAGACCAGAACGTTTCCGGCAATGGATTGCCCTTGCAGAGGATGCCCCGCACGCGAGAATGTTCCATTCACACGGTCGAGGTCGTAGCGAGGGCTGAAGGTATAACTCGAAACCAATGCTGGCGCCTCAATAACCTCACCCAGCCCTTGCTTGCATACGAAACTCACTTCCTTCATGGCAACCTCCCTGTGATAGCCGTCTCTACGCAATCTACCGTCCGCCGCAATACCGGCTCATAGCCGTGCGCTTTGATGATGTTTACCAGCTTCGCTGAATTCGTCACCACGCGCTTCCAGCCGAATTGTTTCCTCATCTCAAGCGGGTCCATCAGATACCAACACGTGCCCTGCATGACCATGGCGCCCATTGCCTCCAGAGCCGCCAGTGTGCCGGTCTGCTGCGCCGCCGTCCGATTCATTGAGTTGGTAGTGATGAGCAGGACGCTGCCGGGATGTATC
>JBEKQR010000538.1:0-2724 GCA_049519515.1 Candidatus Korobacteraceae bacterium | reverse complement strand
CAGCCCGAGGCGGCGCGGGCATTGATCAAGTTCTTTGCCTCGCCGGCGGCTGCCAAGGTCATCACCAAGACCGGCATGGAGCCGTTCACTAAGTAGAAAATAATATTCGGCAACGGCGGCAAACTCATATTTCCCTGGTGCAGATCATGAATAGACGAGACTTTCTCCTTAGCGGCGCCGTTGCCGGCGGCGCTTCGCTTGGCGGCGTGTTGGCCGCAGCGCAAGACCAGCACAGCGGCAAGGCTGCCGGTTCGCGCCCGCAACGCGTGGCCGGAAAACCCATCCCCATCCGCATGGGCGGCTACGCCCCGCAATCGACCGGCTTCAGCCTCGGTTTGCAACGCATAGGCGACCAGCTCAAGTCCAAGTTCGGCAAGGACGTCGAGGTCAATTACGTTTACAACATCATGGACTTCGGCTATCGCGCCGAGGACATACTCTGGCTGGTCGAAAGCGGCGTATTGACGGCCGGCTATATGTCGAGCAGCTCCATGACCGACCGTGTGCCGGATTTAGGCGTCGCCGATCTTCCATTCCTGTTCTCCGGCCAGACCCAGGCCCGCGCGGCGATGGACGGCCCCCTGGGCAAGGTTCTGGCGGCCAGGATCGAAGAGAAGATGGACTACCGCATCCTCGGCTATTTCGAGAATGGTTTCCGTCATATCTCCAACCGGCTGCGGCCCATCCGCGTCCCCGCCGACATGAAGGGCATGAGCATTCGCGTTTTGCCCAGCAAGATACAGGCGCGAACCTTCGAGCTGCTGGGGGCAGTGCCCGAGCCCATGGGCCTGAAGGAAGCCATCGAGCGGATCAAGGCCGGGACCGTTGACGCGCAGGAAAACCCGTTCCTGAACACCGTGACCTACGGCGTTCACAAGTACCACCGCTTCCATACGGCCAGCAGTCACTTCTATCTTTCCCGTCCGATCTTTCTGCATCGCGCCACTTTCGACGGCTGGCCGAAGGAGTTGCAGAATGCCATGGCGGAGGCGGTCGGCGATGCGGTCGCCTTCCAGCGTGATTCTCACGTCAAGGAAGAGGAGGAGTCGGCTGCGGCCATCAGGCAAGCCGGGGGCGAGATCATCGAGCTCACGCCGCAACAGCATGGCGAGTTCGTCCGAGCCGTAGCTCCCCTGCACCGCGAGGCGCGCGCCATGTACGACCCGAAGCTGCTGGCATTGGCCGGGCTCTGAGGGAAGCGTATCGCAGGGAGTGTCTAAATTTTTTATTGAGCGCCTGTACCCATTTGGCAATCGAACGGCTTCAGCAAGAAGGTCGAGAATCACTGCTATGTGGTTGCGCTGAACTTCGTACAATACAATTTCCGCGGGGATTCACAAGACCTTATGCATTACCCATGATGGCTGTGGGAAGTAGAGCGGTTCCTTTAAAGGTATATCCAGCGGAAATTCAACGTGACACTTCGGAGTGCCATGCTGAGCGGCTCCAAAGGAGACGCGAAGCATCCCATGGGCCTGTCCCAATCCGCGCCGCCTCAGGCTTTTTTCACAAAAAACCTTCAACTCCGTTTTGCTACAAACAGCACTGGGATGCTTCGCTCCGCTCAGCATGACAGCTCGAAACCGGGTACAACTACTCGGGAATCTCTATAAAGATCACGTTTGGTTGCTTTAAGAGCGTCGTCAACCGTCAGTTTACTGCCCGTTACGGTTTTGCAGTCAGTGCTTAACAGCATGAAGTTGCCTCCGTCACTACTGAGGGATCCCATTTTACGCAGAGGGCAATTTTATTCAATCGATAATCTGTCTTTCAATAGCCCTGTTAGAATGGCCCCATGAACTCACTTAGCGCGGAACTTGCTCACGTCGTGGGCGCGGCGGAAGCCGTCCTGCGAAAGGTCCCCGAGAAGGAAAGCCAGCAGCCGGTCCTCAAGGGCGGATGGTCGCGGAAGCAGGTCATCGGCCACCTCATCGACTCGGCTTCGAACAATCACCAGAGGTTCGTGCGCGCCGCCTTGCAGGGATCGCTGGACTTTCCCGCTTATGAGCAGGCAGGGTGGGTGCGTGTTCAGGCCGCCGAGGAAGCTCCTTGGCCGGTCCTGCTCGCGCTGTGGGCGGATTACAACCGCTATCTGGCCCATGTCATTGTTCATCTGCCCGCGGACAAGCTCGAAGCCCGCTGCCGCATTGGCGAAGGCGAGCCGGTGACCCTGAGATTCCTGGCGCAAGATTACCTGCGCCATCTGCTTCATCATCTCGGACAGATCGGCGCTGCGCCTGCGAAACAGCGGTAGTTTTTCAACGAAAGATGCGGCGTCAGAACTCGCCCGCCGCAAGGGCTGTCTGTCAGCAGGAGGCTTGAGTTGATTGATCCGCTGGAACCGGCCGTGGTTCGCAAGCTAACGCAAGAGCTGGTCAGGATTCCTTCCGTCAATCCGACGCTGGCGCCGCAGGAGGGCCAGGGGGAGACGGCCGTTGCCACCTTTGCCCGCGACTGGATGGCCGCCCACGGCCTGAAGAGCTGGCTGGAGGAGGCCGCACCCGGACGGCCCAACGCCATCGGCGAATGCGGCAACGGCAATGGCCGGACGTTGGTGTTGTGCGCGCACCTGGACACGGTTTCCGCCGCCGGCATGACCATCGCGCCCTTCGAGGGGTCGGTGGAAGACAATCGCGTTTACGGCAGGGGCGCCTATGACATGAAGGGCAGCGCCGCCGCCATTCTCTGCGCCGCCGCCGCCATGGCCCGGCAGCCGTTTGACGG
>JBEKQR010000537.1:0-2732 GCA_049519515.1 Candidatus Korobacteraceae bacterium | reverse complement strand
CCGGCGAAGTCATGGGTTACGTCTCGACCGTGGTACTGCTGCTGGAGGCGTTTTTCTACCGTGAGTTCATTGCGGGGTGGTCAGTGTTCGCCTTGGCAATTGTTTTTGGCGCAGTTTTTTACAGCGGTGGCTTTGCCAACATGACGCCGTACACTTTGGAATCGCATCCGGTGCGACTCAGTGCGCGGGCGCTTGGTCTTGGCCAGTCCATGAATGGCATCGGCAAGATTCTGGGACCGCTGGTTCTGGCGCTTATCGCGGGCACTAACGATGTTGTTTCGCCTAAAGCAACGGCGGCCGCGGTCACGCCCGCTTTCATTTTTCTGGCCGTTTGTTCGCTTATAGCGGGCATCGCGTCTACTCTCTTCCGGGTGGAAACGCACGGCCGGCCTCTCAGCCTTCGTGACCAGCCGGAGGCGGAGCCCCAGACGGCCTCTGCCAGTAAGTGACTGGTCGAGGTGATGGCAGAGTCTAGAGTGACCGGCAATCAGCGATCAGCCGGATTTCGCTCGCATGACAATTGAGGCGATTGCCGCGCAAGCGCTCGCCTATGACAAGAAGGACAGTATTGCCTGGCCGATTATTCGATTCGGAGGAAATCATGCATCAGACTCGAAGCGCAGAAAAACCGAAAAGTGTTACTGCCGATGGGATGCGAATTGATTGGGACGTAGCCATTCCTATGGACGATGGCATCATCTTGCGTGCGGATATTTTTCGCCCGATCGCCGAAGGGCGCTATCCCGTCATATTGAGTTACGGGCCTTATGCCAAAGGGCTCTCATTTCAGGAGGGCTATAAAGGAAACTGGGACCGGATGATTTCAGCCTATCCGGAAGTTGCGGAGGGCTCCACAAACAAGTACCAGAACTGGGAGCTGGTCGATCCGGAAAAATGGGTTCCGGACGGTTATGCCTGTGTGCGCGTCGACAGCCGCGGGGCAGGCCGCTCCCCGGGGAAGATTGAGTGCTGGTCCCCGCGTGAGAACAAGGATTTCTACGACTGCATCGAGTGGACGGCGGCACAGCCCTGGAGCAACGGGAAGATTGGCCTTAACGGCATCTCTTACTACGCTATGAACCAGTGGTATGTCGCCCAGTTGCAGCCGCCCCATTTGTCGGCGTGCTGTGTCTGGGAAGGCGCGACTGACCATTACCGCGACATGTCTCGCCATGGCGGTATTTACTGTGAGTTCATGGCCGGCTGGTTCAACCGCCAATGCGTGCCGCTGCAACATGGATATGGAGAGCGCGGCAAACGCAGCAAGGTTACCGGCGAACTGGTGACGGGACCCGAGACACTGCCCGAGGACGTGCTAGCGAACAACCGCGTAAATCCCGGCGAAGAAGTTCTGAAGCGGCCGCTCGACGGCCCCTACTATCGCGAACGCTCGCCGCGTTTCGACAAGATTAACGTGCCGCTCCTCTCCTCTGCCAACTGGGGAGGCGTGGGGCTCCATCCACGAGGAAATATCGAGGGGTATCTGGCGGCGGCTTCCAAGCAGAAATGGCTGGAGGTGCACGGCAATTCGCATTTCGCGCCGTTTTACCGCAACGACGGCCAGGCGCTGCAGAAGCGTTTCTTTGGATATTTCCTTAAAGGGGAAAACACCGGCTGGGAAAAACAGCCTCCGGTGCAGCTGCACGTCCGCTATCCGGGCGAGAAGTTCGTGATTCGCGACGAGCAGGAATGGCCGCTTGCTCGGACGCAGTGGACGCGCTTCTATCTCGATCCTGCACAGCGCGCGCTTGGGCGCGAGCCGAAGTCAGGCGGGGCGATCGAATATGAGACCATGGGCGATGGCGTCACCTTCACATTACCGGTTTTGGAAAGAGAGGTGGAGATCACCGGGCCGGTGGCCGCCAAACTCTTTGTCTCCTCGGATACGACCGACGCCGACCTCTTCCTGGCGCTTCGGCTCTATGGTCCGGACGGCAAGGAGGTGCTGTTCATCGGCTCGAATGATCCCTGTGTACCGATCGCGCTGGGCTGGCTGCGGGCTTCACATCGCAAGCTGGATCCGGCGCGGAGCCTGCCCTACCGTCCCTACCGCACACATGACGAGGCTCGGTTGCTCAAGCCAGGCGAACCGGTCGAGCTCGAAATCGAGATCTGGCCGACCTCGATCGTGGTTCCCCCGGGCTATCGTCTCGTGCTCAATGTGCGCGGCAAGGACTACGACCACGGTCTCGGGGATGTAGGCTTCGCTAACGCCATGTACCGTATGACGGGCGTTGGACCTTTCCTGCACAATCACACGCAGGATCGCCCCCCTGCAATCTTCGGTGGCCGCAACCGGCTGCACTTTGAGCCGGGACGGGAGCCTTACTTGCTTCTGCCAATCATTCCGCCGATACCTGGCAAGTAAGCGGCCGTGCTTTGGACCCTGTGCACCCAGCGAAAGCCGGTTTCGCTGGGGGTGCTGCAGCAGAGGCCCCCGAGAGACACTAGGGAGAAAAGGGCCGAAGCGCCTGTGATCGATGGTCCTGCTGGAGAGTGAATAACCACCGCCGAATGCCGTTTCCAGATCGAGCTAATCGGCCTCGGACTGGTAGGGGAGTAGTTCGGGAAGGAATGTATGACAGAAGCGATCAAAGACGATTTTTTGACGGTGTATGACCGCGCGAAGCTAACCCCGCGTTACTGGGTCACCATTGGCCTGCTGATCCTGCATGAGATGTTCGACTATTACGACTTCTTCATTGTCGGATACCTCGTAGCCGTATTGGCTC
>JBEKQR010000536.1:0-2764 GCA_049519515.1 Candidatus Korobacteraceae bacterium | reverse complement strand
CTTCACTGCCTCGGGGGGCAGTAATTGGTAGAGGTTCACTGGCGGTTGTACCTCATCTTGATTGTTACAGACGTGTCAACCTGCACCGAATTAACAATCTGTGTACAACCGCCTCTGTATTGCAGTCTCAATTTGAGATTGCTGCGCCCAGATCAACCCCAGCAGAAGCAGATACGGCTTCTGCTGGGAGCTCGGACCATCTACCGCATAAAGATATACGCCACAAAGGCAACGACGGCTACCACGTCCATACCGATCAGAACCTTGTCTCCTCCCGTTATTTGAGACATAGAGTAACCTCCTGAGTGGAAGTGAGGCCAGCTCTCCTTTGGAGCTGTAATGTACCGCCGACTCAGCTACACGGGAATGGCTATTAAGCGCCAGACGAGTACACGGAGCGGAATAAGAATGCTCGCCTTCTCTCGAATGTCGCGTCCAACGAGCATCGCTCGACAACCCAGGAGGACCGGTATCTGCGTTGGTGCCTTCTGGTGGCACTTTTGGGCTATCAACAAATGGTTCCGGTGGCACAAATCGCGATACACTGAGCTTTTCGCCTTTCGCAAACGGACTCTGGATGGACTGGCAAAATCCCAAGCCGCACCCCGGCGCTTTCCCGAAGGGCTCCCCTCCAGCCAACGGAATTGGCCCGAAACTTTCAGATTCGGAACGGGTTTCACCCGGTATGGGCAGCACGGCGTTTGAGGAGTTGATGCCGGGAGGGGTTGCTGTCGGCGGCCAGGCGAAACTGGGCGAACCGGTTCGCCTGCAGCGGGCGGACGCGCCCGCTTGCTTCCCCGACGATGCCGAGGTCATGCTGCGGGTAAAAACTGGCGACGACGGCGCCTTTCAATATCTGATTGAAAAATATCGGCGCCCGATGATCAGTTTCATGTACCGTATGGTGCATAACCCGGCTATTGCCGAAGAGCTGGCACAGGAGGTCTTTCTGCGCGTGTATCGCTCGCGCGAGAGCTATGCCGCCAGCGCCAAGTTCACCACCTGGCTGTACCGTATCGCCACCAACCTGGCGGTGAATCACGCGCGCGATAATAAGCAGGATCGCCCGGAAAACAAGGTCAGCCTGGACGAACCTGACGAGGAGACGGGCCTCTCCATCGATGTGGCCGACACCACACTCAACGTGGAGCAGCAGATTCTTCGCCGGGAAAGGTTGGCCGCCATCCGCCGCCACGTGGAAGCCCTGCCGGAGCGCCAGCGGTTGGCGGTGATCATGCACAAGTACCAGAACATGGACTACCGGCAGATCGCCGGGGTGCTGCACCTGAGCGAATCGGCCACCAAATCACTGCTATTTCGCGCCTACGAGACTTTGCGCGAAAGGTTGAAGGACTTTATCTAGGGGCTGTTATGAACTGCAAGGACGTGCAAGAACAACTGCTGCAGATGGCGGTGGAAAGGGGACCGGCTTCGGTGGAGCTGGAGTCGCATTTTACCGCCTGCCCGGCCTGCGCGCGCGAGCTCGAGCAGATGAGGCAAACCATGGCGCTGCTGGACGAGTGGCCGGCGCCGGAGCCATCGCCATACTTTGACGTGCGCCTCCAGGCCCGCCTGCGCGAAGAACAGCGCAAGGCCCGCTTCTCCTGGCGCTACTGGGCGCGCAAGCCGGCGGCGGTTGGGATAGCAGCCACTATCCTGCTGGCGCTGGGCGTAGGCTCGTTTCTGGGAACGCAGGATAACTCGCAGCCCGCTGCCCCCGTAGCGGCGGCCAGAGGCACGGCGGTCAGCGACTTGCAGTACCTGGAAAAGCATTCGGACCTGCTGCAGGAGTTCGAGGCCTTGGACGTTCTGGACCACGATAACGGCGGCAACGCCAACTGATGAGCCGGCAAGACAGTCAGGGCCGGCCAGCGGTGAAGCAATCTGCCGGTAGCGGGCTTCCCGGCGGCAAAGAATTGGGTTCAAGTGCAGTCGAAAAGGGCTTTTGCGATTTGCTCAACTCCCGAACCATCCCGGTCGTTGCTGTCTTGTGCCTGCTGTGCGCGGCTGTCGTGGCGCAAGCTGAGCTGAGACCGTCGCCCTTCGCCAGAATCAGGGCCGCGCAGGCCGCGTCTCCTCCTCCGCCCCTTCAGAGACCTCCTCAGGTTCGCAGCGCTCCCGGACCGCATCGTGGAGACTGGCTGCGGAGATACGGCAACCTGCCCAGCGACCAGGCGGAGAGGCACCTCCAGCAGGACAAGGATTTCCAGCGCCTGCCTCCGGAGCGGCAGCAGACGCTGCAGCGACGCCTTCAGCACTTCACTAATCTGCCGCCCCAGCAGAAACAGCAGATGCTGAACCGCATGGAGCTGATCGAGCACATGCCGCCCGAACAGCAGAAGCGGGTGGAATCACTGTGGCAGCAGTTTCGCGGCTTGGGTGTGGGACGCCGGCGCGCGGTAATTGACCAGCTCCGCTATTTACGCAAGCTGCCGGCGGAACAACGCAACAACGCGCTGGACGCTCCACAGTTCAAGTCGGGATTCAACCCGCAGGAGCAGCAGCTTATACGCGGGTTAAACGACATCGACTTGCAGTTGCAGGGCATGCGGGCCGGCAGAGGCCCGGGATTTTAGCGCGGAATAATCTATCTCCTCGATGGACCAGGCACGTTTCGGCGTGTCTTTTTTTGTAAGTGATTCCAGTAGACAGCGTAGGCCCAGCCGCCCCGGCTGGGCAGGTGGTTACAGCGACACACCCACCCAGGCTGCGCGGCTTGTCTCAAAAGAGTTTCTTGTCGGCGCGGGATGGGGTACCCGCGCTA
>JBEKQR010000535.1:0-2774 GCA_049519515.1 Candidatus Korobacteraceae bacterium | reverse complement strand
ACACTTCAAAAAAGAGACGCACTCCGGAGCCCCCAGGTTTTTCTATCGCCAGTTTTGAAAAACATTCCAGATTGAAAAACCAGTATTCACTCTATATCGTCGCTGTCTTTCCCGCCGCCTGCGGCCTCGGCGCTGCGCTTCCGCTGCTGGCCGCGCAGGTTGAAGATGCGGCGCACCAGCTCGACCACGGTGGTAGCCTCGGAGTCGCGGGCCGCGCTCTTCAAGGTGGTGATGGGGGTGTGCATGATCTTGTTGATGATGCCGCGCGTCAGCGCCTCCACCGCCATCTCCTGCTCGGGGCTGAGCGCGCCCAGGCGGCCGCGCACCCGGTCGATCTCGGCCTGCCGCACGGTTTCCAGGTGCTCCTGCAGAGAGACGATGGTCGGCACCACGTCCAGCGTTTGCAGCCGGGCCTGGAACTTCTGCACTTCCTCTTCGACCAGCGCCTCGGCCCGCGCCGCTTCCAGCTTGCGGTCGCCCAGGTTAGACTGCACCACCTGCTGCAGGTCGTCAATGTCATAGACGAAGATACCGTCCAGATCGTTCAGCGAGGGATCAATGTCCCTGGGCACGGCGATATCGACGAAGAACATGGGGCGGTGCCGCCGCCGCGCCAGAAACATCTCCCCGTGGCGCTTCTGGAAAATCACGTGCGGCGCGCCGGTGGAGCTGATGACGATATCGCTGCGGTCCGCCATGTCGTAAAGCTTCTCGAATGGGACCGCTTCGCCATTGAATTTTTTGGCC
This sequence comes from Candidatus Korobacteraceae bacterium, assembly GCA_049519515.1. Classification (GTDB taxonomy): domain Bacteria; phylum Acidobacteriota; class Terriglobia; order Terriglobales; family Acidobacteriaceae; genus CAWBRT01. Next base: position 2,027 of record JBEKQR010000535.1, on the reverse strand, counting down.
AGGGCCAGGGCGCGTTCGTAGGTGCGATTGGTGACGTAGATTTTGCCGGCGCCGCGCGCGATCAGGTGGCGGGCCGCCAGCTCCTGCATCTTGCCCGCCCCGACCAGAAAGATTGCTTTGCCCGTAAGGCTGCCAAAGATTTTCTCCGCCAGCTCGACGGCGACCGATGCCACCGAAACCGACGAGCTGGCCACCGCCGTCTCGCTCCGCACCCGCTTGGCCACGGCAAAGGCGCGTGTGAACAGCGCGTCCAGGTGCGACTGGACCGCGCCTACGGCGCGCGCCATGGCATAAGCTTCCTTCACCTGCCCCAGGATCTGGGGCTCGCCCACCACCATCGAATCCAGGCTGGAGGCAACGCGAAAGACGTGCCGCACCACCTCCGCCTGCTGGTACTGATAGAGATATTCCCGGTACTTTTCCGGGTCAACCTTGTAGTACTCGCGCAGGAAGCCCTTGAGATCGCAGCTTCCGTTGGCGGTCTTGGCCACCACCTCCACCCGGTTGCAGGTGGAGACGATCATGCCTTCCTCCACGCCGTTGTAGCCGGCCAACTGGCGCAGCGCCTCGGGCAAGCGGGCCTCGGGGATGGCGAAGCGCTCGCGCACCTCCACCGGCGCCGTCCGGTGATTCACGCCGATGAGGAAGAAGTTCATGGGGCTACGAACCTGTGCACCCGGCTGAGGTAATTGGCGGCCCAGGCGCAAACCGCGGCGGCAAAGGCGAAGGTCGCCAGATATGCAGCCTTGCGCCCGCGCCAGCCCGAACTCCAGCGCGTGTAGAGCAAGACCATGTACACGCCCCAGGTCAGCAGAGACAGCAACACCTTGGGATCGGCAAAGTAGTGGGCGCCAAAGCGCTCCTGCGCCACCACCGAGCCGATGATCAAGCCGACGGTAATGAAGGGAAAACCGACCAGCAGCGACTTGTATCCGAGCTCATCCAGCACCTGCAGCGCCGGCAGCCGGCTGGCAAAATGCGGCGTGTGCTTCGACTTCAGCCGGTGCGATTGCACCAGGTACAAAAGGCTGGACAGAAAACTCAGGAACAAGGCGGCATAGCCGACCAGCAGCATGGAAACGTGGACCAGGATCCACCCGCTGCGCACCGTGGGCGACGACAAGGCACGCGGAGGCTGCCCCAGGGCCGACCCGAAGGTCAGCAGAAAGGCGACGGGGAAGATGAACAGGCCCGGAGCCGTACTCTCATAACGCACGTACAGGAACATGAACAGGGCCATCAGGATGAGCGCCAGGTTTGACTCCGCGTAGCGGATGGTCAGCAGATCCAGGTAGCCGTACATCAAGGCCGTCTCCACCACGGACACGCAGTGGAGAATGAGCCCCAGCGCGCCGGCGTGAATGGCAATTGACGCCAGCTTCTCGCCTCGATTGAACAGCAGGATCAGGGCATAGACCAGGCAAACGCCGTACAGAACCGTCGCGACTCTCAGCCAGAAAAGGGGCATATTGCAGCGGGACCCCCGGCAGATCGCGATTCCACAGGTCAGCGCCGAAAAGCCGTAAGAGCATTTTGCTATAAGCGGTACAGCCCAACCGGGCCGTACTGATTATCTCAAAATGAGTTTCCGGCGGCGCGGAACCTGGGACACCCGCGAAGCAGGGGTAAATGCTCGCTCCGGACGCACTCACGCCCGGACCACACAACTTTGATTATACAAACCAGAAATGGTGGCTTCAGCAAAAGAATCACACGGCTGTGTGACTTTTGTCACAAAAGGGGTAGGGCAGAAATTAGGGGATTATCTGGAACCAGAGTTTCTGCTTTTGAGCTTGTGGGGTGAGAGGCCCGCTATCCGGGGGCGTCTACGCCCGCCCTGCCGGCATGGTGCGTACGAGACGTCCGCACCTACAGCCGGCCCCGCTGAGCGGGGCCGGCGCTACATTAGAATCTGTCCAAGAACTGTGAATTGCTAGGTGGAAGCCCACGCCTTTAGGCGTGGGAAGCAAAGCTCAATAACAAAACGCCTTTAGGCGCTGTGGATACATCGGCACGGCGGCTAAAGC
>JBEKQR010000534.1:0-2784 GCA_049519515.1 Candidatus Korobacteraceae bacterium | reverse complement strand
ATCGGCCAAATCCGCTCGTCTTCTTCGACCTCGCTATATGACGCCATCTACCTCGGATCTAAGGCCCTGATTCCGCGGCAGGGAAGAAAGGTCATGGTGGTGATCACCGATGGGGGCGACACCACCAGCCAGCTCTCATATCGCGATGCGGTGCGGGCGGCGCAAACGGCGGACAGCATCGTGTATTCCATCATCATGGTCCCCATCCAGGCCAGCGCCGGGCGTGAAATCGGCGGCGAGCACGCGCTCATTCAACTGGCGCGCGACACCGGCGGCAAATATTACTACGCCTCCAACCTGGACGGGCTGGACCAGGCGTTTCGGCAGATCAGCGAGGAGCTGCGGACGCAATACCTGATCGGCTACTATCCCTCGGCGCATACCGGCAGCGGCTTCCGGCGCATCCGCCTGGAGGTCAAACCGAAAGAAGCGGAAAGCGGGCCGGCGGTCGAGCTGCGCGTGCGCTGCCGCACCGGGTATTACGTCAGCAAACTGGAGTAGTCGTGGTCAATCTACCAACGTCACTGACAGATACGTCCGTTGCTGTAAAATGCAAATTATGGTTTCCCACGGATCACCAAATGGCATGGCCGGCCGCAAGGGCAAGACACCTCCGCCGGAGGAGACGTTCGAAGAGGTTTCCTACCTGAAATGGCTGGGTGAAAAGCAGAAGCCGGTCAGCATCAAGCTGGTGGATGGCGAGATTGTCCGCGGCTGGATCGAGTACTACGACCGCAACATGGTCCGGCTGACCCGCGAAGGCGCTCCCAACCTGTTCATCTTCAAGCACGAGATCATGTACATTGCCGAAAGCGGGGGGCGCGAGGGCGGGCGCAAGCGCGAAACCAAAGCCGCTGCCGGGCGCGGCCCCAGCGCCGAGGGCCAGGCCGCCGGCGCTGACGAGTAGCGCTGAAGCATCCGTGACCGCAAATTCCATGCCAGAATTTCTACCCAGAATCTCCGCCATCGCCCGCGAGGCCGGCAAGCTGCTGGTGGACTACTTCGCGCAAGGCATCGGCTACCAGTACAAAGGGGGCGAGATCGACCTGGTGACGGAGGCGGACCGGGCCTCGGAGCAGTTGATCGTCAGCCGCCTGCGCGAGCTGTGGCCGGACCACGACATCTTCGCCGAAGAGGGAACGCGGCGGGAGAGCAACAGCGATTATCGCTGGCACGTGGACCCGCTGGACGGCACCACGAACTTCGCCCACGGCTATCCCGTCTTTTGCGTTTCCATCGGGCTGGAGCATGGCGGCGCACTCGAGGCCGGGGTCATCTTTGACCCCACCCGCGACGAGTTGTTCGCCGCTGAGCGCGGCCAGGGCACAACCTTGAACGGGCAGCCGATTCGCGTTTCCAAAACGCCCGTGCTTGGCGAGGCGATCCTCGGCACGGGATTTCCCAGCTTCAAGCGGCACAAGAATCCGAACATCCACTTCTACCATCAGCTCACCTTGCGCAGCCACGGCGTGCGCCGGGCGGGCTCGGCCGCGCTCGATCTGGCCAGCGTGGCCTGCGGCCGCTTTGACGGCTTTTGGGAGTTCAACCTGAATCCCTGGGACACCGCCGCCGGGGTCCTGCTGGTGCTGGAAGCGGGCGGAGTGGTTACCCGCTTCGACGGTTCCGCCTGGCGGCTGGACAGCAAGGAGACGCTGGCCTCCAACGGTCTGCTGCACCAGGAGCTGATCCGGGAGTTCGCCGCTATCTTTGCCGGACGCGGACTGGAACCGCTCCCCTCGCCCGTCGAGTACGCCAAGCACCGGCGCTGAACGCTGAACTGCCGCACATCTGCGCCGGCAGTGAGGCGCGGATGCGGGTCTTTCCCGGCGCCCACTCGCGGCGGCTCAGGCCCTTTGTTAGAATCGACTGTATCAGGGGTCTTCTGTTGAGTGCTTCCCAAGTCGGTGTTGTTGCGCTTTCACCCGCGGGCACTCCGGAGAAAAACAAGCCATGGCATACGTGATTGCAGAACCGTGCATTGGAACCAAGGACACAGCGTGCGTCGATGCCTGCCCGGTGGACTGCATCCATCCCAAGAAGGACGAAGAGGCTTTCGCCAAGGAGCAGATGCTGTATATCGACCCGGTCGAGTGCATCGACTGCGGAGCATGCGTGCCGGTATGTCCCGTGTCGGCGATCTTTGCGCTCGACGACCTGCCGGAGAAGTGGAAAGAATACACCGAGCGCAACGCCAAGTACTTCGGCCGCTGAATGATCACTGAAAGCGTCCCCTGCTTGCCTGCCGGTGGCAAACGCAACTAAATCCCTGGAAGAAAGACTGTGCCTTCGCGGGCTGAAGCCTGCATTTCTTCTGGCTCTCACGGCATGGCTAAAGCCGTGCTCCTTCCAGGGGTACAATTACTGAATTATGCGGAACTTCTTGATGTTTCTCGTTATGCTTGTGTCGGTTGTGCAGATACAGGGCCAAACAGCAAGGCACACAACCGATAACCACGGCCAACGAGATCATGACGGAGCCACTGAGGCGCTTGCCCTCATCGACATACCTAAACAGACCCCATCCGCCAATACCCGCCATGAAGACCCAGCAACCGATAATAAAGAGCACGCCGTAAAACTCACCGGCTTGCCGCCCGTGACGCTCAACCCCGTAACGCTCACTGATAAGCAAAAGACCTTTTGGGATTATGTTTTTGATTGGGGGCCATGGGTATTCACTTTCGTCCTGGCTATCGTCGGCGCTTTGCAGGCATTTCTCTTGCTGCGTACTTGGCAAGCGATTAAACAACAGGCGAATATTGCTAACCGTACCCTGATAGCCCA
>JBEKQR010000533.1:0-2811 GCA_049519515.1 Candidatus Korobacteraceae bacterium | reverse complement strand
CTGCACTTCAAACGACGCCTGCGAGCTTACCAGCTCTTCCTGAAGCCGGTCCAGGGCGGCGGCCGAGCGGGGCGCGATCCAGATGCTGTTCACCATGGCCAGAATCCAGGCGATCAGGGTAAAGGCGCCGACGATGCGAACGAAGCTGCCGGAACCGACGCCGCAGGCGCGCATGGCGGTGATCTCGCTGTCGGCCGCCAGGCGGCTCAGCCCGATCAGGATTCCCACCAACACGCCCATCGGGATCGTCAACGTGAAAGCCTGGGGGAGGGTCAAAAAGAATAGTTCGGCCACACTGGGCAGGGGCGCGCTGTTGCGGACGATAATCTCCAGAATGCGCCCCAGGTCGCGCATGAACACCACAAAGGTGAACAGGGAGACCCCAATCGCGGCATGCGACAGGACCTCACTCAGAATGTAACGCGTGAAGATGCGCACTTCGGAGCCGCCGTTACCGTTCACGTTTCCCGTTTCACGTTTCCCGATTAATTACAACAGCGGACAACGTGAAACGTGCAACGTGAAACGAATCTCCCAGGCAGCCCTTCCTTTGCCGCTGCTTGCCAAAGCTGGGGCAAAAAGGCGTTGCTGGGGACACATTGCAAAGCCGAGTCTAGCACGCGCCCTGATCCTGGCGCTCTGTAACTGTTACAATTCGCGGGGAAGACCTGTAGATTTCCGCATTTCGAGACAGCGCAATATGCCAACTGGAAAGCTCCGCATCGTTCTCCTATGGCATATGCACCAGCCGTTTTATAAGGATCTGGCAACCGGAGAATACCGTCTGCCCTGGGTGCGCATGCATGCGCTCAAGGACTACTACGGCATGGTGAAGCTGCTGGAGGAGTTTCCGGGCGTCCACCAGAACTTCAATCTCGTTCCCTCGCTGGTCAGGCAAATCAAAGACTACGCTGCCGGGACGGCCCGCGACCCCTTCCTGAATGTGGCCGCCAAACCCGCTGCCGAGTTGAGCTCCGGGGAGCGGCGCTTTGCCTTGCAGTACCTCTTCCAGGCCAACGTGGAACGCATGATCAGCCGCTACCCGCGCTACCGCGAGCTGCTGGGGGCCGTCCAAGGCGCCGGCCGCGATCCCGCCCGCGCGGAAGCCAGCTTTAGCACCCAGGATTTCGCCGATCTTCAGGTGCTCTCGCAATTGGCCTGGTTTGACGAGTTCTACCTGCAGGAGCCCGATGTCCGGGAGCTGGTGCGCAAGGGGCGGAACTTCAGCCGCGACGATCAGCGGCTGGTGATGAAAAAGCAGGCCGAGATCATACGGGCGGTATTGCCCGCCTACAAGGAGGCCGCGCAAGCCGGGCGGGCGGAGCTTTCGGCTACGCCTTTCTACCATCCCATTCTGCCGCTGCTTTGCGATACCGACATCGGGGCGGAATCCTCGCCCGGGCTGCAGTTGCCGAGTGTCCGCTTCCGCCACCCGGAGGACGCGGAGTTGCAGATTCAGCTTGCTCTGGCCGCCCACCAGGATGAATTCGGCGCGCGCCCACGCGGCCTGTGGCCGTCGGAAGGCGGCATCTCGGAGGAGGTGCTGGCCATTGCCGCCCGCAACGGCATCGCCTGGATGGCGAGTGACGAAGCGGTCCTCGGCCGCACCCTGGACTTCGACTTTCATCGCGACAGCCAGGGACGAATCAGCGCCGAGGGCGCCGCCAAGCTTTATACGATCTACCACTACCAGAAAGACGATGCGGCCATGCACCTGCTGTTTCGCGATCATCGCATCTCCGATCTCATCGGCTTCGTTTACGGGGGAATGCCCGCCGCCGAAGCCGCCACCCACCTGGTAAACACCTTGCGGCAGGCGGCCGAACCGGTGCTTAGCCGCGGCAACGACGCCGTGATTACCATCATTCTGGACGGCGAGAATGCCTGGGAAACCTACCATGAATCGGGGCGGGAGTTCCTGCGCCGCTTCTATGCGCTGCTGCTGAAAGATCCGCAGATGGAAGCCGTCACCGTCTCGGAAGCCATCGAGCGCCACCCGCCAAAGCAGTTTGGGCAGCTTTCACGCCTGGTGCCTGGATCGTGGATCAACGCCAACTTCAATGTCTGGATCGGAGCAAAAGAGGACAACCTGGCCTGGGACTACCTCTCCGAAGCGCACGACCACTACGACGCCAACGCCCACAAGGCCTCGGAGGAAATGCGCCAGCTCGCCTTCGAAGAGCTGTTGATCGCCGAAGGCAGCGACTGGAACTGGTGGTATGGCCCGGAGCACCACTCGGCCAACGATCGCGATTTCGACGAGCTCTATCGCAAGCACCTGTCGAATGTATACAACGCCTTGGGCGGGCTGCCGCCAGACGACTTGGCGCGGCCCATCACCAGAAGCGGCCTGCGCCCGCGCATCGTTCCTCAAACCGCGTACATACACCCGCGCGTGGACGGCTACGACACCCTCTACTTCGACTGGATCGGCGCTGCCATGTACGCGGCCGATGCCCGCACCAGCGCCATGCACGGGCGGCAGTTCTTTCTGGAGTCGGCGCACGCCGGCATCGACGAGACCAGCCTGTACGGGCGTTTGGACTTCATCGACCGATTGCCCGAAGGAGAGTTTCGCCTGGTGGCCGATTGCGCCGCCCAGCTTGCCGGGAACGGCCGCATTCTGCGGCTCGAAGCCGCCATAGCAAACGGCGCTCTGCGAAGCTGGACATTGTTTGAGGAAGCTTCAGGCAAGGCCGGCGCGGCGGGCGGCAACCAGAAGGAGGCGGTACTGGCCGTCCCAGAGAACCCCGCCGGCGTCGAAGCCGCACTCGCCACGATCTTCGAATTCAAGCTGCCGCTTGCGCTGCT
>JBEKQR010000532.1:0-2844 GCA_049519515.1 Candidatus Korobacteraceae bacterium | reverse complement strand
AGGACGTTTTTGCCAAACTGGAGCAATTACCTCTCACTATGAACCATTACAAGCTGATTGCTGCAGCCGTTCTGGGCGATATGCTTGAGTTTTTCGATTACTTCATCATTGGATTTATCCTGTCCTTTATTGTCGTCCCCTGGCATTTGAGTTACGCTGCGACGGCCATCGTGTTTCTGAGCGCCGGGGTTGGCAGCCTCTTGGGGGCCTTTTTCTTTGGCTGGCTAGCCGACCGCATCGGCAGAATGCCTGTGCTCTACATGACGGTGGCTTTCTTTACCATACCCAGCGGCATTATGTATTTCACCCCGGAAGGAAACTGGCATTTTCTGACGGCATTTCGTTTTCTGGTTGGGGCTGGCGTGGGCGGTTTGTATTCAGTCGATCTTCCATTAGTGCAAGAGTTCACACCGATACGCGTTCGCGGTGCGGTGGGTGGGATTGTGGCTGCCCTGTGTCCCGGAGGCACACTGCTGGGAAGTATTGCGGCAGCATTCTTAACGCCCATAATTGGCTGGAGAGGATTGTTCCTGATCGGCCTTATCCCGGCCGCTATCTCAATACTGTTCCGGTTGTGGTTGCGCGAGTCGCCGCGTTGGCTTGTATCGCGGGGCCGTTACGAGGAGGCGCTAAAGTCGATCAACTGGGTGACTGGGGAAAACATTGCCTTCAGCGATATCGATCTCAGCAAAGACTTGGTGAAGGAGGAAAAGTCGCCCTCCATTATTGAGCTTTTCAAGTATCCGCGCAGCGTGGCGGTTACCTGGATCAGCAGCTTTTTGATGTCAACCATGGACTACGGCTTTGTCCTATGGGGGCCAACCCTTCTGGTACTGGTACTGAAGATCCCGCCCACCGAGGCGGCCAAGCTATTTATCGCCGTCCCTCTGGCGGGTGTGATCGGCAAGATTATTTGGGCGTTCCTCTCGGAGACCTTTGGCCGCCGACCTTGCGGAATCGCGATTGGGGTGGGATCTATCATTACTTGCTTGGCGATCTCTCGCTTTTATAATACCTACTGGGGTTCGGTGGCTCTTATTTATCCGACCTTTGTCGCTGTATATGCCTTCATTGATGGCGGATGGTCGATCACCGGCCCGTACTCAGCTGAGGTGTGGCCGCAACGCCTCAGGGCCAGCGGCATGGGTTCAGCTTACGGAATCGGCGGCCTGGGAAGGATCTTCGGACCCATGGTGTTGGCGTTGTTTGCGGGGACCTCCAACTTGGTTACCCCCAAGGCAACGATAGCAGCGATCGGCCCGGCATACATTTTCTTTGCCATATGCGGTTTAATGGTGGCAATCACCTATTCATTCGGTATAGAAACCCGCAACAAATCTGTAGCTGAGATCGAAAAGCTGCTAGGTGTCCCGGCCTCATCCGGAGCGGCCGGAACAGTCGCAGGACGGGGATAACGGCAGCTCCAGTCTGCCGGGCAACTCGGCACGGGTCTCGCTGCGCGCACAGCGTAGTTTCGTAGCCTGTCGCCCGGCTGTTCCAACTTCTTGCTGTTTGCTTACCCGCCTAATTCAGACGCTTGCAATCACGAAAAGCTTTTCGGAACGCGTGCAGCAGGGTCTCGCTGCCAGAACCGGAAACCTAGCTCATCGACGATTAGCAGTTCGCAGCTAGTCGCGACCCGACAGATTTTCTCTGATCGGTTCTTGACTATTGAGCAGCGACAGTCCCGGCGGCCTTCACGCCAAATATCCGGTTAGCATTTTCGGAAAGGACTGCTTTGAGCTGGGCAGCCGTCAAGCCAGCGTTGCACACGAAGTCCACCGGCGCAGATTCAGCCATGTCGAATGCATAGTCCGTTCCCATCATGACATGGTCAGCCCCGACCAGATCGACCAAAAAGCGGAGCTGCTTATCCATGAACAGGATGGTGTCGAAATACAATTGATGCAGGTATTGTTCCGGTGATTTAGCACCGTTGATTTTCGGCTCACTACGGACTTGGTAGCCGTGCATCAACCGGCCAAGCTGATAAGGGAAAAATCCTCCACCATGGGTGAACGCCACTCTCAGCTTGGGACACTTATCCAGCACACCGCCAAAAATCAAGCTGGCAATGGTCATCGCCGTATATAGAGGATTACCATAGAAATTGGTCAGGTAATACTTGTCGAGCATCCCTTTGTCACGGTAAGAGGGGTGGAACAGGATGAAGACGTCGAGATCTTCGCACTCTTTAAAGAATGGTAGGAACTGGGGATCATCGAACTGGACCCCTTGGATATTGGATCCGATCTGAATTGACTTGAATCTCAGCCCCCCTACGCACCGACGCAGTTCGGCAATCGCCAGATCCATGCTCTGCATCGGCAGCGTTCCCATCCCCACGAACTTGTCGGGATGCTCTTTGGTCAACCAGTAAATTGCGTCATTGGTCATTCTGGCCAAATCCAGGGCCAGCTTCGGCTCCGCCCAGTAGTAGAACAATGTCGGAGCGATGGACACGGCAGCCATGTCTATCTTGGCCCGTGCCATGTCTTGCAGACGCGCTGAGGTGTTGTGGAAGCCAGCAAGGAGCGGATAGCTGCCTCTCTGGTCATGCACGATCCAAGGCTCATCTCCCTTTTTTATCAGCTTGGCCTGCCACCTGGAGTCGCCTTTCGAGATTGCTTCAACAAACTCCTGTGGAATGAAATGGGAATGTATATCAAAGCCCATCACTTTCTCCTGTACAAATGACAGCTTTAAGTGTCCGGTTTGCCGTGGTCCAAGAAGTTGGCCGGCACGTGTTGACGTTGCGGCCGCATCCCGTCATCCCGCCGCTGACAATCGGAAAATCTCAATATTGAGATACCTCTGCTCTTCCTAATGGGGCTCCTGAACCCA
>JBEKQR010000531.1:0-2845 GCA_049519515.1 Candidatus Korobacteraceae bacterium | reverse complement strand
TGGCCGCGTCCTGGAGGTGCAAACGACGGTGGGAGCGCCCAGGCCGAAGGTAAAGCTTATCAGCAAGAGCGTGCAGGGTCCGGCCCGCTCCGCCGTTCGCCTGGCCACCGAAGACGATCTTCCGCAGGACGGGCGCTTGTCCTTCTTCCTGCAGGCGGAGGTCCCGCAGACATTCCCGCGCGGCTTCAAGATAGAGGTCGCGACCGAGGACGGTTCTTCCCAGGCGGTGCTGAGCGCCGCCGATGGCAGCCTGACTTTTCAGGATCCGCACACGGTGATGGCGGTGCTCGACCCGCTCAAGAACTTTGGACCATCCGTCTTCGGCCCGTTGCGCTTCCGTCCGGTCGATGCCGGCGGCGCGGCCGGCGATTGGCAGCCGCTCACCAAGTTGGTGCGCATTCCGACCCTCAAAGAAGTGCGTTGCCCGGACAGCCCGGACAAGCAATGCACGCTTTTCGGCACGAACCTGTTCCTGATCGATTCGGTCGCCTCCGATGCGCAGTTTACGCGCTCCGTCCCCGTGCCCTTGGGATTTGCCAGCTCCACCCTCAGTGTGCCGCGCCCCAACGGCACACTGCTCTATCTGAAACTGCGCGACGACCCGGCGGTGATCAACATGGCGGCTTTGCCGGTGCTGCCGGAAGAATAGGGAATAGGGGTTAGGGAATAGGAGCCGGATTCCTGTTAGTGGGAATTCTTGCTAATCCCTGGCCCCTAACCCCTAATCCCTAAACACGCAGGCTGCGCGATTCCTTATAATCGAAAATATTCAGGCGAATTTAATTCGGCTAGGCCGGAGCGCCAGCCGCTCGACGCAGCGGCTGAGAAGGAAAACCTTCATGGGCAATATTCTGCAGAGTCTTCCTGTCGGAGAAAAAGTTGGAATCGCGTTCTCGGGAGGCCTGGACACCAGCGCCGCCATTTACTGGATGCGCCAGAAGGGCGCGATTCCTTACGGCTACACCGCCAATCTCGGCCAGCCCGACGAGTCCGATTACGACGACATCCCGCGCCGCGCTTTGGAGTACGGCGCCGAGAAGGGCCGCCTGATCGACTGCCGCGAGCAGTTGGTGCGCGAGGGACTGGCCGCGCTGCAGTGCGGAGCATTCCACATCTCCACCGCGGGGCTTCCATACTTCAACACCACGCCCATCGGGCGGGCGGTGACCGGCACCATGCTGGTCGGCGCCATGAAAGAAGACGACGTGCACATCTGGGGAGATGGCAGCACGTACAAGGGCAACGACATCGAGCGCTTCTACCGTTATGGCCTGATGGTCAACCCCAACCTGCGAATTTACAAGCCGTGGCTCGATCAGGTGTTCATCGACGAGCTGGGCGGACGCAAGGAGATGTCGGAGCTGCTGGAGCGCGCCGGTCTCGGTTACCGCATGAGCAAGGAGAAAGCCTACTCGACCGATTCCAACATCTGGGGCGCCACCCACGAAGCCAAGCACCTGGAGTTCCTCAACAACGGCATACGGATCGTGGAGCCCATCATGGGCGTGGCCTTCTGGCGTCCGGAGGTCGAGATCAAAGCGGAAGAGGTGCGCGTGCGCTTCGAGGAAGGGCTGCCGGTGGCGCTGAACGGCAAGACCTTCGCCAGCGAGATCGACCTGGTACTGGAAGCCAATGCCATCGGCGGACGGCACGGCCTCGGCATGAGCGACCAGATCGAGAACCGCATCATCGAGGCCAAGAGCCGCGGCGTCTATGAAGCGCCGGGCATGGCGCTGCTGTTCATCGGCTACGAGCGCCTGATCACGGGGATTCACAACGAAGGAACCATCGAACAGTACCGCGATATGGGCCGGCGCCTGGGCCGCCTGCTCTACGAGGGACGCTGGTTCGATCCGCAGTCGGTGATGCTGCGCGACACCTTGCAGCGCTGGGTCTCGAAGGCTATCACCGGCGAGGTCACCCTAGAGTTGCGCCGCGGCAATGACTACTCCATCCTCAACACCGAGAGTCCGAACCTGACGTACGCGCCCGAACGCCTGACCATGGAGAAAGGCGAGGGCGCATTCACTCCCATGGACCGCATCGGCCAGTTGACGATGCGCAACCTTGACATCTCCGACAGCCGGGCAAAGCTTTTCGTCTACGCCCACGCCGGATTGATCGGCCCCCAGGCGGAAGGCCTGCGCCTGCTGGACGGAGCAACGGAAAAGGAAGCGGAAAAGAAAAAGCCGGGCGGAAAGTAGAGCGGCGGGTGGCGGGAAGTAGATAGCGTGACCTTTCGGCGGGTGCCCCAGCCTTTCGCGAAGCGAAGGCTGGGGCAGTTAACACCCGGTCCCATTACTGGCTTGCTCTGTAAGAGCGGCCCGTTCTCTTCGCCGCGCCGTCCACTGAGACTCAATCTCTACTGGCGCGTCTTCACCGTATGCATAATGCCGGAAACTGCTCCACGGCCAGTCTTCCGCCTTTTCCACCAAACCGCGGGTTACCGGGTTACGATGCAGGTAGCGCAGCTTTTCAACCAGCTTGCGCTCGCTCCATACGTTGAAGTCGTAATAACGGGGCTCCCACAATTTGCCGGACACGCCTGCGCCGTGCAACTGCCTGGCCACCAACTGCTTCAGCATCTGAATGGCAACGGCCAACTTGGAGCGCTCCGGCTCAGTCAGCAGCAGATGCACATGTTCGGGCATGATAACGTATCCAGCCACCCGGAAGCCGTACCATCGGCGAACTCTTTCCAGGGTGCATTCGAACACCCGCCGCGCCTGCGGCGTGGCCAGCAGTGCAGAGCGACGGTAGCAACTGAAGGTAATGAAGTGCAGCTGCCGGGTTTGCTGAAATCGTTGAAGTCCCCAAGGCACCGCGCGAAGTGTACCGCTGACAC
>JBEKQR010000530.1:0-2848 GCA_049519515.1 Candidatus Korobacteraceae bacterium | reverse complement strand
CCTGCTGCAAGCCGCTGCCCAGGCGCAGTTGCGCCGCCGCCTTCCACAGCCGCGTGACCAGCTCGTCACCTACATCTCCGATAGCGACCACCACGCTGCCTGCCAGGCAGCGCTGCCCGGCTGCCCCAAAGGCGTAGCCCATGATGGCGTTGACGGTGAGATCAAGATCGGCGTCCGGCATGACCAGCAGGTGATTTTTTGCGCCGGCCAGCGCCTGGACGCGCTTGCCGGTGGCCGCCGCCTGCTCGTAGATGTACCTGGCCACGGGCGCGGAACCGACAAACGAGATGGCGCGGATATCGCGATGTTGCAGCAAGGCATCGACCGTGCCGCGTCCGCCGTGCACCCGCGCGATGCGCCATGCGCAGCATCAGGATTGCGACCACCACCAGCACCGGCACCAGGAACAGGGAAATTGCCGCGCCCGCCGCCAGATCGCCGCCCAGCACCCCGGTAAAAAACAGCAGCGACGGCAACACCTGCGTGGTGTCGTAAGGCCCGCCTCGCGTCAGGATGTAAACCACGGTCATGTCGGTGAAGGTAAAAATAATGCCGAACAGAACGGCGACGTTGATGATCGGCAACATCATGGGGATGGTGATCTGGAACAACGTGCGCCAGAAGCCGGCGCCGTCCACCTGCGCCGCTTCCGGAGCCTGGATGATCTCGCCGGCAGTGCTTGAGATCGTTGCCGTGCGGCCCGAGTAGGTGCGCGCGCCGCGGTGTACCAACAGAGGAGGCGTCATCTTGATGGAGGCAGTTATCAAGGAACCGCTTCTTATCATCTTTTCAAAGAGGTAATCACGTGGGGGAATTTTGTAAGTGCCTCCAGGCCGCGCGGCCGGACGACACAGGTGTTCTCCACTCCCACGACGCCGACATCGGGAAAAAGGAATTTCGGCTCGATGGCAACAACCATGCCCACTTCCAAGCGCGTGCCGATGCCGTGACCGATTACCGGCCATTCATCGAGTTCTATGCCGATCCCATGGCCGACAAAGCGTGCCTTCTCCGCGTATCCCATGTAGTGATCGCCGAAGCCGGCCTGCGCGGCAAGCTCCTGGGTGGCAGCAAACAACTCCGAGCAGCGCGCGCCAGGCGTGGCGTTTTCCCGCAAATACTGCTCGATGCTGAGCGCCGCATCAAAAGCCGCGAGCAGGCGTTCCGGAAGCCGGCCGAATACGAATATGCGGGTCTGATCGGCCATATATCCGTCGTGCACTCCCGCAAAATCGACCATGATCGGCTCGTCGGGAGCGAGGAGATTGCTGCCGGCGCCCTGGGGAAAAGAGGGATTGAGGCCGCTGCCACCGGTGGCGCTGTCGGTGAAGCTGGGGGAGGCAAGGTTCGCGCCCGACATGAAATGGCCGAAGAAAACTTCCTGGTTGAAGGTCCTTGCCCGAATGAAGCCCTGGTGGCCCAGGCTGCGGTAATGCCCCTCCAGCTTTCCCGCCAAGGCAAACTCGCTGATGCCAAGCTCCAGAAGCTCCGGTACCTTCGCAAACAGGCGGTCGCTCATGGCGGCGGACTCGCGCAGCTTGCCGATCTCGTACTCCGACTTGATCATCCGGATTTGGCGGATCAGGGGAGAAACGTCAACGATCTCCGCCTCCGGAAACATGGCCCGGAAGCGCAGATAGTGGTTGGCGGGCACAACATCCAGTTCCATTCCGATCTTTCGGAGTTGACGGAAATTCAGACGAATGGCTCCCGGCAGTTCCTTTGATCCGGGAAATTTTTCGACCACGGGCAGACGGCTTTCCCGGCGCGCCCGCTCGAAGCTCTTGCGCACCAGCAGAACCGGTTCGCCGGACGCGGGGATGAGCAGGTGCGCGTCCTGTCCCGTGCCGGAGAAGTAGAAGAGGTCCGCCCGCTGCAGGATGATGGCCCCATCGATCCCTTTCTCCTGCAGCAACCGTTGCAATCGCTCCTGCCGCGCTACGAGTTCCCCAACCGGCGTAATGTGCAAGTGCAGCTCCTTCTGAGAATTAGGCGGCCAACGGAATTGGACCAACCGGAATTAATGATACAGATCAACATCATATTCCCGGCCAAAGAATCGGCGCCCGGTTGTAGAGTCTATAGGTAGCGCGTTTGCGCCCCGGCAAACCAACAGCGGGTTTGTCGTGGACCCCGGAGAGGGCAATGAGAATCGGGATCGATTTGGGTGGAACCAAGATTGAAGTTATCGCGCTGGCCGATACCGCGACCGGCGCCAGCGCGCTCTTGCGCCATCGCGTGCCTACGCCCGCCGGAGATTACGAAGGCATCTTGAACGCCGTTGCCGACCTGGTCGCGTTCACCGAGCGCGAGACCGGCCAAACCGGCACGGTGGGCATCGCTACCCCGGGGGCGATCTCGCCCTCGACGGGCCTGCTGAAGAACTCGAACAGCACCGTCCTGAACGGCAAGCCTCTCGACCGCGACCTTGAAGCCCGATTAGGACGGCCAATACGGATTGAGAACGACGCCAATTGCATGGCGCTTTCTGAGGCCGTCGATGGCGCTGCTGCCAACGCCCGCGTTGTCTTCGGCGTGATTCTCGGGACAGGTGTAGGCGGAGGTATCGTTGTAGACCGGCAGATCCACGTTGGACGCAACAAGATCGCCGGCGAATGGGGACATAATCCGCTTCCCTGGGCCCGTGCGGACGAGTTGCCCGGCCCTCCCTGCTATTGCGGAAAGTGTGGCTGCATTGAAGCTTTTCTGTCGGGCCCCGGCCTGGCGCGCGACTACCGCGCACGCACCGGCCACGAGAGAACAGCCGTGGCTATTGCCGAAGCAGCCGCAGCCGGCGATTCGCTGGCCAACCAGTGTCTCGACCTCTATCAGGACCGCCTGGCGCGAA
>JBEKQR010000529.1:0-3655 GCA_049519515.1 Candidatus Korobacteraceae bacterium | reverse complement strand
CGGGCCGCTCTCCTTCGGCCGCTTGCGGCACCTGGTGGCCCTGAACCGGCCGGATTTGAAATGGACACCGTTCCTGCCGGCCCTGCCTCCGGCCTTTGACCCCGAGAATGAAGACGAGGACATCTTCGCCACCTTGCGCCGGGGCGACATCCTGCTGCACCACCCCTTTGAATCGTTTCAGCCGATCATCGACCTGGTGCAGAAGGCGGCGGTTGATCCGGGGGTGCTCGCCATCAAGATCACCCTGTACCGCGTAGGCCGGAACGCGCCGGTGGTGCAGGCGCTGGTCGAGGCCATGGAGGTCCCAAAGCAGGTGGCGGCGGTGGTCGAGCTGAAGGCGCGCTTCGACGAGGAGAGCAACATCGGATGGGCCCGGGCGCTGGAGCAGACGGGAGCCCACGTCAGCTACGGCCTGGTGGGCCTTAAAGTCCATTGCAAGGTGCTGCTCATCGTGCGCCGCGAGGGCGATAACATCCGCCGTTACGTCCACGTGGCCACCGGCAACTACAACGCGGCTACCGCGCACCTCTATACCGACCTCGGCATGCTTACGACCGATCCGGAGATCGCCGCCGACGTTACCGACCTGTTCAATTATCTGACCGGCTATTCGGCCAAGGCGGATTACCGCAAGCTGCTGGTGGCGCCGACAAATCTGCGGCGGAAGTTTTCCGAGCTGATCGAGCGCGAGATCGAGCACCAGCGCAAGCACGGCAACGGCCGGCTGATTTTCAAGATGAATGCGCTGGTGGACCGCAAGATAATCCGGCTGCTCTACCATGCCTCGCAGGCCGGGATCAAAGTCGATCTTCTTTGCCGCGGCATCTGCTGCCTGCGTCCCGGCATACCGGGAGTAAGCGAGAACATCCGGGTCATCAGCATCGTTGGCCGCTTCCTGGAGCACAGCCGCATCTACTACTTCCATAACAATGGAGACGAGCAGATCTATCTCGGCAGCTCCGACCTCATGCCGCGCAACCTGAACCGCCGGGTGGAAGTGCTCTTCCCCGTTCAGGACCCGCAAATGATCCGCCACCTGCACGACGACATCCTGGGAACTTACCTGGCGGACAACGTCAAGAGCCGCGAGATGCGGCCCGACGGCAGCTACGTCCGGCGCCGGGCACGTCCGGGCGAGCCGCGGATCGGCGCGCAGAACGCGTTGCTAGCCAAGCTCGGCTCGCGCCCGGAGAATAACGGTCATTAGCGGAACCCGGGCCCGCAGCTTGGTACCCCCCTGCTTTTGAAAACTGGTGCTGCCGCGCGAGTGATGCTACCATTTCCGCTTACACCTGATGTTCACGGACCGAATCCAAGCCCGCGGCTCGCGATGGGCCGGGCTGGCGGTGGAGACTCCCAATGCGACTAGCTTTCAGTGAGACCAGTGAAACGCGGAACGATCCCAGGGCGGTTCTTTATTCCCGCTGCACCATCGATTTGCCCTCGCGCCGGCTCCGCTTCGAAGAGGTGCCATGCCGTAACCTGGAAGAGGCCATTGGCGGATTCGGACGCTCCTTCCAGTTCCTGGCCGAGCGTACGGTGACCAACGCCTACACGCCGGAGAACCCGCTGATCGTGAACACGGGCATACTCACCGGCTCGAACATAATGACCGGGCTGCGCGCCTATTTCTCCGCCTACAGCCCGCTGAAGGCTTCCGACAAGGGCCTTCCCGCGGCCATGTGGTCGGCGGCCAGCGGCACATTCGGAGCCAGGCTGAAATGGACGGGACTCGATGAGCTGATCCTGGAGGGGCGGTCGAGCGAGCCGGTCGTGATCGTGGTTAGCCATGGGGCCAACGGGCCGACGGTGGAACTCAAGCCGGCCAGGCACCTGCTGGGGCTGGAGTGCTACAAGAAGATCCTGTTGCTGGCAAAAGACTACCCGGATGCGCACTTTGCGGCGATCGGGCCGGCGGGCGAGAACTATGAGAACTGCTACTTCGGCGCCGTGGGCGTGAGCACGGAGAACCTGCTGAAGAGCGGCGACGACAAGTGCCGGTGGGCCGGCCGCGGCGGCATGGGCAGCGTTCTCGGCTATAAGAACGTGATTGCCATCGTGGCCCAGGCGCCCGACCAGCCGGCAAAGATCAAACCGGAGCTGCGCGAATTCAACAAGGACATCGGCACCGGTCCGGGCTCGCGCCGTTTTAAGGACAAGGAAAAGGGCGGCCTTGGCGGCACCTGGGGCAACTACGTCCCCCTGGAGAAATACTATCTGGTTCCGCAGAACAACTTCCGCCCCAGGGCCGACGGGCTGGTGGAGAAGATGTTCCGCGACAACGTGGAGCCGGAGTTCGTTATCAAGGCCGAATCCTGCTACCGCTGCGGCATCCATTGCCACAAGAATGTCTACGAGAAGAAGCCCGACGGCACGCGCGGGAAGTTCCTGGCCAAGTTCGATTACGAGCCGGTGAACCTGCTCTCCACCAATATCGGCATCCACAATCCGCACAAGGCGGCTGAACTCATCAGCTTGGCCGACAATCTCGGGATGGACCAGATCTCGCTGGGGACCACCATCGCCTATGTCCTCGATTACAACGAGCGGCACCCCGACAAGCGGATTGCCAACGGAGCAACCTTCGGAGATTTCGAAAAGGTAAAGCAACTGGTCGAGGAAACCGGCAGGGGCCGGAATCCGGAGATCGGACACGGCGTCAAGCGGCTCTCCAAAAAGATGGGCGAAACCGCCTACGCCATGCAGGTCAAAGGCCTGGAGTTGCCGGCCTACCTTCCGGACTCGAACCCCGGATATCCCTGGGCCATTGCCGGCGGTCACATGTCAATGGCGCGACATGTCAGGACTCTGCAAGTTCGGCTTTGCGGCGCCGCCGAACATCGCCCTGGCAGTCAAACACGAGATCGGCCTGGACATCAGCGCGCAGGAGCTGCTGGCGGCGGTCCGGCGCGCGTATCTTCGCGGCCTGTGGCTGGAACGGAAGCAGGGCTATGAGCGCGCGGAGTACACGCTGCCCGCGCAGGTGTTCGATTCTCCCAACCCCAAGCTGGGCAGAGGACCGTTCGTGACCCGCGAGTTCTTTTCCGCACTCAGCGAGCGGGTCTGGGATGTCTTTGACAAGGAGATCGCCGCGCTCTGATGGTACGCATCCGCTTCACCAGCCTTCTGGGCGACCGCATCGGAGGCATCACCTCCGTCGATGTCGCCGCTACCACGGTAAGGGCTGCCCTGCGCGCCCTCACCGATCAATATCCGAAACTGGCGCGCCTGGTCTGGTCCGAGGAGAATGTCGCCAATCCGATGATGGCATTCTTTTTGAATGGTCAACTGCTCAGCGCCGGGCAGTTGGAGGCAGCGGTAAGCTCCGGCGACCAGATTGAAATTGTGCCCGCGGTTTCGGGAGGGCTGTAGGACGTAGCGCCGGTCTCCAGGCCGGCTGTCGGTGCGGACTCCTCGTCCGCACCTTAACTGGCGGGCAGGCGTGGACGCCTCCCGAACAGCCGGCCTCCCACCCCAACAAGCCAAAAGCAGGCTTGCCGGGGAACCCGGTCTGGAGGCCAGCGCTACAACTGAGGCCTAGGAGATTTCGGTTATGGAAAACGTTCCCCTGAACTTGGAGCAGTTTCTTCCACAAGACGGATTTTCCGGCACGCTGGCCGGACGCGCGTGGCTCCCGGACGCGGGAGCACGGGTC
>JBEKQR010000528.1:0-2864 GCA_049519515.1 Candidatus Korobacteraceae bacterium | reverse complement strand
TGGTGAGCGACGGGCGTGTGCAGCAGATGGCCTGCTCCATGGCGCAAAGCGAATCGGTGGAGGCCCGCTCGCCGTCGCTGCCACCCGGGGTGCGGGTTACGGCTTCTTACGCCACGGCCGATCCCGACCAGGTGCCGGCCAACGTTGCCCGCCTGGCGGCCCTGGCCGACGTGCGGCAGTTCAGCGTCGGCGCCTGTTATGCCCGAACTCCAAAGTATCCGACCGGCCTGTACTGGGTCTCGATCCTGCTATTTCAAAACAGCTCCGCGCTCAGTTTTCGCGATTCCCATCCGTTCTGATCACCCTGGCTACAAGCTCGTCGAGTGTGTCCATGATCCATTGCCACCAACGTTTTAGTGTGCCACCCAGGCAACGGCCAAAATGGCTGTTGCCGGGGATTCCAGCTCCGCGCCAGCGGTGCCGGTTTCCAGTGGTGTGCAAGTCCTTGCACTTTCGTCCTGCGAAATTGTCCGGGAATCCCGCCCAGGAAAAATACCGGTGGTGCTAGTACCAACGTAACCTGCTCTAACTACGACAAATAAAAAACTAAAGTAACCATAACCAATTGGTACCCGTCGTGCCTTATACCCGGTTGGCTCCCGCGGAAATGGAGAAGAAGCCGCAAAGGTAGCAGTGCGCCTGGCTGCGGGTCCTTTCCGAGGTGAGCCGGTGAGTCTGAATTGAGATGAGTGCGGAGGGTTCCGTAATGCGCAAAAAGACAGGATTTACGGTGGTTGAAGTTCCGGTGGGCGTTCTGCTCGTCTTGCTCTTGCTCGCCATTGTGGTGCCCAAGATAAGCCAGTCCCGCATCGCCGCCTCGGAGGCGTATGCCGTCAGCGCCATGCGAACCATCAATAACGCTGAACGCATGTTCGCAGCCACTTATCCTTCAGCTGGATACTCGGCGACGCTTTCCGCCTTGGGGGGAACCAATTGCGAGACTCCAACCCCTGCCTCCGCGTGCCTGGTCGATTCCAGCATCTCGGAGGCAAGCGAGCCCGCTCACCCTCTGGCTGGTTATTTTTTCACTTACAAGCTTACCTCCAGCAGCATGAACACGGTGGGGTACACGCTGCGAGCCACGCCCGTGAAGCGTGGGGTAACGGGAGTTAAGAACTATTACTCCGACACCACCACGGTGATTCGCTACAGCGCGGGGGCTCCGGCCAGCAGGGCCGACCCGGAGATTCAGTAAGCGTACGCGAGCTGTCGCTCGGACCCCGGTTGTCGTTTCCAGCTTGAAGTTTTGGCGGGAAGAGGCAAACGGGTTTTATGCAAGCCGTTCATAGTCTTTAAGCACAGGAGTTCTGGAATGACAGCCAAACAGGAAGCTGCTGCCATGATCGAACGTCGGCGAAGCGTACGGGTCGAGGTCAAGCCCTTGGTCTACGCCTCCAAAGCAGTGGACGGTCCCCCAATCCTTCTCGACCTGAGCGTAGGCGGCATGTCGATACAGGCCATGCATGTGCTAGAGCGAGGCGACCGGTTGGAATTTGAGTTCGCGTTGACCCAGGGGGCAACTGAAGTTGCCGGAGTAGCCGAGATCGTTTGGACCGATATCACGGGCCGTGCGGGAGTGAAGTTCGCGGCCCTTTCCGGCTTTGACCGCGCGCGGCTGCATGAATGGGTCGTGCAGAACCAAATCAACTGAATCGCGCCGACAGCAAAGCGCCGCACACAATGACGACCACGGACCAACAAATGATCATGACGACAAAGCAGCCGCCTGCCCGGCAGGTTTCCCGGCGAGAGGTCGTTTTCCATTACCTAGCGCTCGCGGCTCTGATGGTCGTAACTCGCGGCATCCTTTTCGGCAACTACTTGGGAGAGGCTGATGCCGCCAGGTATGTGTTTGGCCTGCGCTTTTGGCTGGAATCGGGCCCCACTGGGCCGGCGATTATCAACCGCGAACTATCGCCGGGGTATTACTGGTTTGACTCTGTGCTGGTGCGCGCGTTTCATGTTCCCTACAACCGGTTTCCTCTTCTGCTGAATACATTAAGCGTACTGGCCGGCATCGCCGCCGCTCTGGTGCTTTACCGGCTCGCCGGCATTTTTATCTCTCGCCGCGCGGCTCTGGCTTCCACCATTGTTCTCGCAATCTCTCCTGCTTTTTGGTGGGCCAGCGTCGAGCCGCATCCGCAGATGGTAGCTCTGTGCTTCACTTTGCTTTCGATGCTGCTGTTCATCGAGGGCTGGCGCAGCGAATCTCCGCGCGCGGTTCCGCTCGTCCTGAGCGCTATCTGCCTGGCCCTTGTGCTTGTCACCAAGAGCGACTTTTTCCTGTTCGTGTGCACCTACCCTGTTCTCCGCATCTTTCTTGAGCTGCGGGACAAGGGGCGCGCCAGCTGGAATTTCTGCCTGCGGGCCGCCATGTATTCGGGCGCGGTCGTATTGGGCGGCTATTTCCTGGGCGCGGCCATAAAGCTGATGCTGCTGCGCGGCGCTAGCGCGGCCCCCTCCGCCTTGGGACATGTCTTGTATTACCTGCAATTTCCGCGCGGCGTCCAATTCGTTGTGCAGGCCGTTCCCGCGGTCTTCGCCCCTGGCGTGGTTACCTTTCTGCTGGCTGGCGTCTGTGTTGTTGCGTTTTTCCAGAATAAACGCAACCCGCAGTGGCGCTGGCTTCTGCTGATCGCATCCTGGAGCCTTCCCGGATACGCCTTCTGGCTGCTGATTTTTGGCAACAACGTTCGTCACCTGATCGCGCTGCCGGTCCCGATTCTCTGGCTGGCGTATTCGTGGCTGGAAGAAAAAGGAGCGGCTGTCTTTGTCGCCGCCCTGGCGCTGCCGCTGGTCGCCATCCTGGCGATTCCGGCGCATTCGAACCCGACCACGTTTCCTTCGCCGAACGTTCCCGGAAG
>JBEKQR010000527.1:0-2874 GCA_049519515.1 Candidatus Korobacteraceae bacterium | reverse complement strand
CGAGCAACTGGGCCGCCTTTTTTCTGTTCTGCGGCAGCACAATCTCGCCTCAAATACCTTGGTAGTCATTACCGGTGATCATGGCGAGGCATTTGGATTTCCTCATCATTTCAGGTTCCACGGCACCTCGCTTTATCAGGAGGCGGTGAACGTGCCCTTGGTTTTGTGGAACCCAACTTTATTCAAGTCAGGCAAAAGTGACGCGATCGGGGCACATGTAGATCTAAATCCAACAATCTTTGACCTGCTAGGCATTCCTTTGCCTTCATCTTGGCAGGGCCATAGCCTCATGGATCCGGGCAGGCCGCAGCGCGCCTACTTCAGTTCCAATACAGGCTATCTGCTGGAGGGAATGCGGCAGGGAAATGACAAGTTCATCTATAACCAAACTTTAGCACGGCAAGAGCTGTTTGACCTTGCAAGCGATCCCACCGAACAGCGCAACCTAGACCGGCAAAAACCCGAACTTTGTAGTCTCTATCGCGAGCGGCTGACGGTGTGGAGAAACTTTCAAAAGAACCAGCTGGACAAGTTGGTAGCCAGCAGCGAGGCCACGCCAAAGAAGGTCAAGCATTCGCCACAATTTGGAATACCAGCAGCATTTCACTAACGGCCGCTTCTTTGGAAGAAGCGTTCATACAATCATATAAAGGCAGATATCCCGATATAAAGCTGGTTTAGCCGGAACCGGCTTTCACCGCTTTAACCACCTCGGTCGCCGGCTCGCTTCGCAGCTTGGGAAGCACGATGCCGTACTGCCGCATTTTGTAGAACAGGGCCTTGTAGCTGATGTTCAGCATTTCCGCCGTCTGCTTGCGGTTCCAGCTCGTCTGTTCCAGAGCGTGGGCGATGGCCTCCGCTTCCGCCTCTTCTTTCATCCCCCGCACCAGATTCTTCAGGTCCATGCTGTTGCCCTGGGCGCGGGCCATCATCACGCGGTCCGCCGCCGCGTTCTGCGGGCGCAATTCGGCGATCATAGCCTTCTCGTCCCCCAGGACCAGGTAGCGCTTGACGAAGTTATACAGTTCGCGCAGGTTTCCCGGCCATGAATGCTGCAGGCAGGCGTGCAGCAGCATATCGGTCAGCGGCCGTGGCGCCAGCTTGTAAGCGTACGCCAGCCGCTTCACGTAATGGCGGAACAGCGGCTCGATCTCTTCCCGGCGCTCGCGCAGCGGCGGCAGCACCACGTTAAACGTATTCAGCCGGTAAAAGACGTCCAGGCGCAGCCTGCCGTTGCGGATGGCTTCCTCGATGTTGACGTTGGTGGCCGCCAGAATGCGCACGTTCACGGCTATCGGCGACTTGCTGCCCAGGCGGAAAAACTTTTGCTCCTGCAGCACCTGCAACAGCTTGGCCTGCAGCCGGGTGGGCATCTCCGCGATCTCGTCCAGCAACACCGTGCCCCGGTCCCCCAATTCGAACAGCCCCGGCTTGGCGTGCGTCGCCCCGGTAAAGGCCCCGGCCTCGAAGCCGAACAGCTCGCTTTCCAGCAGCTCCTCGGGAATGGCCGCGCAGTTCACCTTCATGAACTTGCGTTGCGCGCGCGCGGAAAACTTGTGAATGAGCAGCGAAGCAATCTCTTTGCCCGTGCCGCTCTCCCCGGTCAGCAGGACCGGCACGTCCACCTCGGCGATGCGCTTCACCTGCTCGTACAGCTTGTGCATCACCGGCGAGGCGGCCAGGAAAAAGCTGTCGGCGCTGAACTCCTCCACAATCTCGCGGTGCACCGCCCGCGGCGGCGGAACCTTCAGGTAACCCCGCAGCGCCCCAAGCAGCTCCGCCGGATGGATGGGCTTGCTAATGTAATCCTGCGCTCCCAGCTTGACCGCCTGCACGATCTCAGCGGTAGAGCCGATGCCCGACATGACCACCACCTTCAGCGGCGGCGCCATTTCCCGCATGCGCGCCAGCACCTTCAGCCCGTGCATATCCGGCAATACAAGGTCCAGCAGAACCAGGTCCGGCAAGCTGCGTTGCAGCTCCTGCAGGGCTTCCACTCCCCCGGAAGCGGTCGATACCATGTAGTCTTCGCTTTCCAGCAGGGTGCTCAGAAAGCGTAGTGCGGCAGGATCGTCGTCCACCACTAAGACGTGCGGCATAGTCTTTATCACCCGATTAAGAGCTCTGCCCTTGTCGTTGGGGGACGAAAAGGTAAGCACCTGGAAATAGGTAAACATTTTCTTTCCGCAAGGGAAAGGTTTTTCACATAACTTGCAAAACCAAAGTAACTATCGACAATCGCGCGCCTGTTGCCGAATGCCACCAAGCTCAGCTTCTGCCTTCAAAAACAGCCACTTAGGTTGGGCCGGCCCGCCTTCTGGCGTTTGCTCCATAAAAGTGAAAGCGTTTGGCGCATTAGCTGCAATTCTGCTGCATGTATTGCGGTAAATGTGCCTGCTGCCGGGCGGCACATCAGTCTTTGTGGAAGTGCTCGAAGATGGCCGCCGCCTGGCGGCGGTTGACGACGGCGCTGAGGGCGCTGGCATCGGCTTGCTGAATGGCCCGGAGGGAGCCGAAATGCTGCAGCAGCCGGCGCGTGGTCTGCTCGCCCACGCCGGCGATTTCGCGCAGCTCGGTCGCGCGGTCGCGCAGCTCCCGCCGCTTGCGATGGAAGGTGACGGCGAAGCGGTGCGCCTCGTCGCGAACCTGCTGCACCAGGTGCAGCACCGGCGAGTGCCGTTCCAGAGTCAGGGGCTCGTTCTCCTGGCCGTAGAGGTAAACAAGCTCCTCGCGCTTGGCGATGGCCGCCAGCGGCTGGTTGGTGATGCCGAGCCCTTCCAGCGCCTCGGCAGCGGCGTGCAACTGCCCGACTCCGCCGTCCACCAGAACCAGCGAAGGCATCGCTTTCTTCTCCTCCTGCACGCGCTTGTAGCG
>JBEKQR010000526.1:0-4376 GCA_049519515.1 Candidatus Korobacteraceae bacterium | reverse complement strand
CCACCTCGCCGCAGACGAGTTCGGGCATGCCACCGGCGGACGGGGCGTTTGCAATTCTAAGCGGCCATTCCAGTTCGGTTGACTCGGTGACCTTCAGCCCCGATGGCAGATGGCTCGCTTCCGGAAGCAGAGACCGCAAAATCAAACTGTGGGACGCGAGTTCGGGTCGTGAACTGCGCATGCTCGCCGGCCACTCGGATTACGTAGCCTCCATTGCATTCTCTCCCGATGGTCACACCCTGGCCTCTGGAAGCCTTGATCAAACCATTAAGCTGTGGGACCCCGCAACCGGCCGCGAATTGCGAACCTTGACAGGGCATAGCCAAGGTATACGATCTTTGGCTTTCAGCCCGGACGGTCGTTACCTCGCATCGGGAAGCTTTGATGCCACTGTGAGGATCTGGGAGGTGGCAACTGGCCAAGCAGTGCGCATACTAAGGGGCCACAGCGGATGGGTGAACTCCGTGAGTTACAGTCCTGATGGGCATTCGCTGGCCACTGGGAGCGTAGATCACACTATCAAGCTATGGGAGACAGCCACGGGCCGCGAACTGCGGACGCTGACCGGCCATACCGATTCGGTTAGGTCCGTGCTTTTCACTCCGGATGGACGCTACCTCGTCTCCGGGAGCAGAGATCGCACCATAAAGATATGGGACCCGAAAACCGGCGATGAACTCCATGTTCTACGGGGCCACGGCAGTTGGGTGATCCCTATTGCCCTCAGTCCGGATGGGCAGTTGCTGGCCTCTGGAAGCTTCGACAACGAAATCAAGCTTTGGGATATGGCCACCCGTCGCGAGCTGCGCACTCTAAGCGGACATAAGGCTTCTCTGCGGTCGTTGGCCTTCAGCCCGGACGGGCAGCGGCTCGCATCCGGTAGCTTCGATGAGACCATCAGAATTTGGCAGCTCTAAGCGCTGACCCCCTCGGGCCGGGAGCGAAGCCAGGCAGTTCGCGGAAGTCTTGCCTGGATTACTAATTCGAGCAGGAGAAAATTATGGAACCAACTCAAACCATGACTAAAAGCGTTGTTGCCGACGGGATGCGCATCGATTGGGATGTAGCGATCCCCATGGAGGACGGCATCATCCTGCGCGCCGATGTTTTCCGGCCGCTGACAGAGGGCCGTTATCCCGCCATCATGAACCTGGGGCCCTACGCCAAGGGCTTGGCTTTCCAGGATAATTTTTACAAGGGTAGCTGGAACCGCATGATTAGCGCCTATCCCGAGGTCGCCGAGGGGTCGACCAACAAATATCAGAACTGGGAGGTCGTCGATCCTGAGAAATGGGTTCCGGACGGTTATGTCTGTGTGCGCGTCGACAGTCGCGGCGCCGGTCACTCGCCGGGACAGATGGAGGTCTGGTCACCGCGCGAGAGCAAGGATTTTTACAACTGCATCGAGTGGGCGGCGGCGCAGTCATGGAGCAACGGCAAGATCGGTCTCAACGGCATCTCCTACTACGCGATGAACCAGTGGTATGTCGCCTCAGAGCGGCAGTACGGCTATGGAGAACGCGGTGTGCGCAGCTGGGTGACCGGCGAGTTGATTGCCGGGCCGGAGACGCTGCCGGAAGAGGTGCTGGCCAAGAACCGCATCGATCCCGGCCCGGAGGTTCTGAAACGGCCATTGGACGGCGAATACTACCGCGATCGCTCGCCTAAGTTCGACAAGATTACCGTGCCGCTTCTCTCGGCAGCTAACTGGGGAGGCATGGGGCTGCATCCGCGCGGCAACTTCGAGGGCTACCTGGCGGCAGCCTCCAAACAGAAATGGCTGCAGGTGCACGGCGATTCGCACTTCTCGCCGTTCTACCGCAAGGACGGTGAGACGCTGCAGAAGCGCTTTTTCGGCCATTTCCTCAAGGGCGAGAACACCGGCTGGGAAAAACAGCCGCCGGTGCAGTTGCACGTCCGCCATCCGGGCGAGAAGTTCGTGGTTCGCGACGAGCGGGAATGGCCGCTGGCGCGGACCCAGTGGACGAAGTTCTATCTCGATCCCTCTGACTGTACTCTCGGGCGCGAGCCGAAATCCGGCGCGGCCATCGAGTATGAGACAACCGGCGACGGTCTCAGGTTTACGATGCCGCCGCAATCCCAGGAGGTCGAGATTACCGGACCGGTGGCGGCCAAGCTCTTCGTTTCTTCAGAGACGACCGACGCGGACCTATTCCTCGCGCTGCGCCTCTTCGACCCAGCCGGCAAGGAGGTCCTGTTTATCGGCTCGAACGATCCCTGCGTCCCGATTGCTCTAGGCTGGCTGCGCGCCTCGCACCGCAAGCTCGATCCCAAGCGTAGCCTACCCTACCGTCCCTACCATACGCATGATGAAAGTTGGCCGCTTAAGCCGGGCGAGCTGGTGGAGCTCGACATCGAGATATGGCCGACCTCGATCGTAGTGCCGCCCGGCTATCAATTCGTGCTCAACGTGCGCGGTAAGGACTTCGACCATGGCCAGGGAGACAGAGGCTTTGCAAACGCCATGTACCCGATGCGTGGCGTCGGCAACTTGCTGCACAACGATCCGCAGGATCGTCCCGCCGCGATCTTTGGCTGCCGAAACCGGTTGCATTTTGAGAAGGGAAAGGCACCTTACCTGCTTTTGCCGATCATTCCGCCGATAAGCGGGAAGTAAGCGGCCGTGCTTTGGAGCGTGTGCACCCAGCGAAAGCGAAAGCCAATTTCGCTGGGTGTACCGCGGCAGAGAACGCCGAGGAAGCCACCTACAACTTCATTCCTCTACCTGTCATTCCTTCATCATCCCGTAGTTGTCCTTCGCCAAAATTAAACGCGAACTCGTTCCAGGCTGGACACCGGCAGCTCACCTGATCCTGTTGGCACCTGCAGAGTGAACACAAAGTCTGCACGAAATCCGCGGAGTAGGCAGAGGGGTTTCTCCTGCGAGGAGTAAGTTCAGGTGCGGGATTGAGCCAGTCATTCTCAGGCGGCGAGATCGTAGCGATGATGCAGGCCGCCCAAGCGGGACCGAGAAACAACTCGCTCTGCCCCGCATCGTCTCAGGGCGGCACGTCGGTGCGGCGTTTCTTTCCCAAGCCCAAGATGCGTCCGGTCCTCGTGGTAATAGCGCACATACTCAGCCAGAAGGCGTTTCAGATGGCGCTCAGTGAGTGCAATGACATGGTCGAGCAGATCCCGGCGGCAACTTCCCACCCAGCGCTCGGCGACTCCGTTCTGCCAGGGACTCTGGAAGGAGGTACGCGTTGGCTTGCTGCCCATGGCTCGAACGGTAGCCACAATCTCCGGATTGAACTTGCTGTCGTGATCGAAGATCAGATACCTCGGAGCAGACTCGTAGGGGAAGGCCTCGCGTAGTTGCTGCGTCACCCAGGCGCTGGTCGGATTGGCGGTGACGTTGAAGTGCAGAATACGTCGCCGATCATGAGCGATGATGAAGAAGCAGTACAAGACTCCAAAGGTGAGGGTGGGAACGGTGAAGAAGTCCATGGCGGCGATCAGCTCGCGATGGTTCCGCCGGAACGCCAGCCAGTGCCGTGCGGGCTCCGGATTTCTTCGTGCCTGCCGTATCCAGCGAGAGATGGTTCTCTCGGACACCTCGAAGCCAAGCATCTTTAGCTCGCCATGGATGCGGGGAGCGCGCCAGGTGGAATTCTCCGTAACCATTTGGAAGACGAGGTCCCGTATCTCCTTGCTAACCGGTTTCCTGCCGAGCCGAGCTTTGTGTCGCGAAAGCCATTTCCAATACAGGCGAAACCCGGCGCGGTGCCAACGGACGACAGTTTCGGATGAGACCTCACACAGGGCGTTTCGCCAGCCGGCCCAAAGCCGTCGTGCCAGGACCCAGAAGAGTTTGTCGAAGGTAGGCAACCTCGGTCGGCGGTTCCTTGATTTGAGGACTGCCAGTTGTTGCCGCAGGACCAAATTCTCTAGCATCAGGTCGCGGCGGGAGGAGAGCAGGCGGGCGAACGACTCCAGGAACAGCCGCAAGAGGCGGAACATGGGTGAGTTGTAGCAGAAGTTGCCGTTTTTTGAAACCGCTGTAACTTGCTGCTAGCACGGCAGATCAGCATTTTGGCGAAGCACAGGCATGGGGCAGGTGCTCCGGACGCAAATCGGACAGCAGTTGCCACGCCGCCGCTTCGGGTGACCTGTGCTCGCGGAGCCAGTGGCGCTCCGATTTCGTCAGTTGCTCATTACAATAGGTGTCTTCCTTGGCGAGCAGAGAGTGCCGGAGATCCTGCTCCGCTTGACGGAGACAATTGGCTGCCTCCTGGCATTGCAGTTTTTCAGCCAGTTCCCACGCCAGCAACAGAGTGAACCCGAGGCGATTCTGCAGATCCCTGACCTTCGCCTCCCGAAATACCCATTCCCAATTCATATTCCAGTAGCGAAAT
>JBEKQR010000525.1:0-2884 GCA_049519515.1 Candidatus Korobacteraceae bacterium | reverse complement strand
TCGAAGGGCAAGGCCGGCGATGCGCGCCAGCGCACCCTGGTCTTCGACGAGATAGATTCCGGCATCGGCGGCCGGGCAGCGGACGCGGTTGGCAAGAAGCTGAAGGCTCTCGCGCGCAGCAAGCAGGTCCTTTGCGTTACCCACCTGCCGCAGATCGCCGCCTTCGCCGATCAGCATTTCCTGATCGACAAGCGCGAGAGCGGCGGACGCTCGCAGACTCACGCCCGCCAACTCAACCCGGAAGAGCGCAAACACGAGATCGCGCGCATGCTCAGCGGCGCCAAGGTTACGGAAGCCTCTCTCAAAAACGCCGAGCAGATGCTAAAGACGAACGCCTGAATTCGTAGCGCCGGCGCCCTCGCCGGCGGGCTATTGTTTCCCTACGTTGTGACCGTTGGGCTTGAGTGGGGGCGGTTCTTTTCACGCCTGCAGCGCGCCGGTATAGAGCGCCATCCCGACCACGGCATCGACGCCAAGCCGGTCGAGCTCATCGACCTCCTGCATGTTGCGAATGCCGCCGGCGACGATCAGCTTGCGCTTGGTGACGGCGCGCAGGCGGCGGACCACATCGAGCGGGATGCCCTTCATCAGGCCTTCGGTGTCGATGTGGGTATAGAGGAATCCGCCGCAGCAGGTTTCGGTCTCGCGCATCATCTGCTCTGGCGTAAGGCTGGTCTCCTTCTTCCAGCCGTGGATGCTGACCTTGCCGCCGCGCGAGTCCACGGCAAAGATCAGCCGCTCGGGCGCGGCCGCGTGCGCGAACTCGCGCGCGGCATCGAGGTTGACCGCGCCGTCTTTCAGCAGCGCCGAGCCGACAATCGCCTTCTTGGCGCCGGCGCGGAAGATGCGCTGCACGGCCTCAACCGAGCGGATTCCGCCGCCCACCTGGCAAGGCAGCCGCGCGCAGACCTGCTCGACCAGCGGTTCGTTCGAGCCCTTGCCCATGGCGGCGTCGAGGTCGATCAACTGCACCACCGGGTAAGGCAGGAAGCGCTCGATCCAGTAATCGAAGTTATCGAACTCCAGGGCCTTGCGGTCTCCCTGAACCAGTTGCACGATCTTGCCGCCCATCAGGTCGATTGAAGGAATCAGCATGGAAGCCTCATCGGGATGCCGTTCTCCTGCAACTGCCGCTTGAGTTCACGCACGTCGTGAATGCCGAAGTGGAAGATTGAGGCCGCCAGCGCGGCGTCGGCGCAGCCCGCCTGGAAGACCTCGACAAAATGCTGGCCGTTGCCGGCACCGCCGGAGGCGATCACTGGAATGGAGAGCGCCCGCGCCACCGCTGCCGTCAGCGGGCAGTCGAAGCCGATCTGCGTGCCGTCGCGGTCCATCGAGGTGAGCAGGATTTCTCCCGCGCCGCGCCGCTCGACTTCGCGCGCCCAGTCCAGGCACTTGAGCCCGGTGGGAATGCGGCCGCCAGAGACGAACACCTCGGCCTCTTCCACCGGCGTCTGGCCGCGCTTGGCGTCGATGGCGACCACCACCGCCTGCGAACCGAAGCGCTCGGCCACCTCGCCGATCAGCTCCGGCGTGCGCACCGCCGCCGAGTTCATGGTGATCTTGTCGGCGCCGGCCTCGAAGAGTTGCGCCGCATCGGCCAGGGTTCTGACCCCGCCGCCGACGGTAAAGGGCACGAACAGCTCGCGCGCGGCGCGGCGTACGGCGTCGATCAGGATGGGGCGCGACTGGTGTGTCGCCGTGATGTCGAGCAGCACGACTTCGTCGGCGCCGCTTTCGGCGTGGCGGCGCGCCAGCTCCGCCGGATCGCCGGCGTCGCGCAGGTCGAGGAATTGCACGCCCTTGACCACGCGTCCTTCGGTCACGTCAAGGCAGGCGATGCTGCGCTTGGTCAGCATGGCGCCTCGCAGAAGTTCTTGAGAATTCGCAGGCCGACCTCGCCGGACTTTTCCGGGTGGAACTGCACGCCGAAGACGTTGCCGCGCTCGACCACCGAGCCGAACTCCTCGCCGTAAGTTGTGGTGGCCACCACGCCATCGACAACGGGAGCGCGATAGGAGTGAGTGAAGTAGACGAAGGCGTCGTCCGCCACGCCCTCCAGCAGGCGCGAGGCGGCCGTGCGCCGCAGGCTGTTCCAGCCCACGTGCGGCACCTTGAGTTCGGTGTGGAAGCGGTCGCAGCAGCCGCGGAAGCAGCCCAGTCCGCTTACGCCCGGCGCTTCCGTCGAGCCTTCGAACATCCATTGCAGCCCGACGCAGATGCCCATGAACGGCGTGCCGCGCCGGATCACTTCTTCCAGGGCCTGGCGCGCGCCGAAGTCGTTGAGCCGGCGGGTGGCGCTGAAGTGTCCGACGCCGGGCAGAAGCACGCGCCCGGCCTTGCGAATTACATCCGGGTCGTCGGTCATGCGCGCTTCAAAACCAAGCTGCCGCACCGCCTTCTGCACCGAGCCGATGTTGCCGGCTTTGTAGTCAACAATGGTGATGATCACTAATGGCTCTCCTGGTCGCTACAGCAACTCCCTGGCGGCGACTTGAGAGGCCAGAAACTTGCTGATCACGTATGGTGTTTTTGAAAGGGCGCGGCTTTAGCCGCGCCGCTACGACCCCGGAAACAATGGGCTTCAGCCCCTGAGGGAGCAGCCCTCCCTCACTACTTACGATAGCTTCGGCAGCACTTCCCAATGGCCCTCATAGGGCTTGATATCTTTCCAAGGCAATCCATCTGTTGGCGAGTCAGGCGCACCATCCTTCTTCCATTGACGAATCGCCTGAGCATGTGTCAGGACGAAAAACCTACACGGCTTTGGGACCGGCGGCACGAGAACGACGATGAGGAACAGGTTATCCTGTGCCGGTTGACTGAAGAACGGCGTCCTAATAAAAACACCGGTCTCCCCTGATATACCCTTTACTTGAACCTT
>JBEKQR010000524.1:0-2886 GCA_049519515.1 Candidatus Korobacteraceae bacterium | reverse complement strand
CTGTTCTTTCGCACCGGCTTCATCGGCTTTCGTTTCGCGAGGTCAAGCCGTTGACACTTGGTCCTTGGGGACTCTCGCCCCTTGCACAATCATCTGACAGGGGCATGCAGCCAATCAGCAGGGGTTGAGCGGCCGCCAGTCGGAGTAGCCTCCGTCGCCCGAGGTAACCCGCGATCGGATTTCCAGAGAATTAGGTGAATGCCAGCCCTTGTCTATGGCGCCTGGCTGATGTAAGCGGGTAGAGCATGTTTCAAATCCGGCCGAGAACCAGGAGAATGACAACGATCAAGAGGACCATCCCTACTCCTCCGGTCGGGTAATACCCCCAGTTTCTGCTATGCGACCATCTTGGTAGCGCACCAAAGAGCGCTAAGAGCAAAATCACGATCAAAATTGTTCCAAGCATATTTCACTCCTTACCAGAAACGATTAGCTGGCCTCCATGCACCGAGCGATGATCAAAGATTGGTAGGTCGCGCATGCCGTCTTCGATTGCGACGGACACGGCAAACACTACTTTGGCTTCGGGGTGGCTCCAGCAGAAGCCTGAACCGGCTGGTCTGAGGCTGTTTTGGATGAGATAATCGCCTGCGCTTGTTTGCTAGGCGGAATCTCGCCACCGACTGCATAAATGAAAATCTGCACCGTACCCCAACCAGCATCCGGATTAGCTTCCGCCTGCTTACCCATTCCCAGAGTTTTTAACTGCCTGTCGTCGAATCCGAAGTTCTCGACCAGATACTCGCGCACAACCATGGCGCGGGCTTCCGTCAGTACCAAGTCGTTCTGGGTATCCCCTTCCATGCCAGCGGATGCCACGACCACCGCAAGCCCGAACTGGTTGTTGGCCAGGAACTCGCCACCAGCGTTTAGAGATTTCTGGTTCTTCAGCTTGGCCGAATCGTGCTTATCGAAAAGCTCCTTCGCTGGGTACGTAAACTCTTTTACCGGTGTGCCTTGCGGCATCCGTTCGATCTCATTTGTTACCAGCCCGGCGGAGTCTTCGTAGCCACGTTTCTTGAAATACCCGCGCAAGAGGAAGTTGTGCTTAAGGGCTTCCATATTCTCATGGAAGCTGGTAACCCCTGCTTGCGCCTGTACCACTGTGTCACGCATGGTGCTCGTCGTCTGTTCTAGATTGCGATAGAGCTGTTTGTCGTTGACCAGCGCTCCCACGGTTCCCTGACCCCCATCGACCTTGGCACTTATCGAGTCGAGATTCGCCGTAGCCCGAGTGGCGTTCTGGATGGCTTGCTGGCTGCTGTCCAGAATGGTGCTTGCCTTTTTGAGCAAATCTGACATTCCTAGTGGCGGATGACTGGCGATGAGATCGCCATCCCGCACGTCGGCGGTCCCAATGGACCCTAACGAGATTGCCATATACTGGCTGCCCAACAACCCCTCGGTTTCTATTGAGGCCACAGAGTCTTGCTTGATGATCTCGTGTGTCGACTTGCCGAGATCCATGACCACTGTTACCTTTTCGCCCGGCTTGTGAGGCAACACGATGTTACGCACGGTTCCACTGTGAACTCCGCCCACCCGCACATCGCCTCCTGCATCCAACCCCGCGACATTATCGAATTGCGCCTTCAATTGGTACGTGGAGCTGAAAAGATACTGCTTGTTGCCGATGATGAAGACACCGACCGCCAGAATTGCCAGTGTCGCAACGATAAAAGCGCCTAACCGCGCCGCTCTCGACATATGTTCTCCTACTAATGCTTTAGAAATGCCCTAACAAACTCGACGTCGCTGTTCTGAAGATCCTCGAAGTTGCCTTCGATCACCACGTTTCCCTCATTGAGCAGGGCCACCCGGTCCGCAATCGTCTCCACGCTGTGCAGATCATGAGTCACTACGATGGATGCCACGTGATGTTCCTCCTGGAGTTTGAGGACCAAATCGTCGATCTCCGCGGAACTGATGGGATCGAGACCGGCGGTGGGCTCGTCGAGCAACAGGATATCCGGCTCCAAAGCTAGCGCACGTGCCAGCCCCACTCGTTTTTGCATGCCACCCGAGATATCCGAAGGCATTTTCCCGAAGTCGCCGTCCATGCCCACTTCCGCAAGTAATTCCTTGACCCGGTCGCGCTGCTCAGACCTCGACATCTTTTTCTTATGGTGCTGCAGCGGAAAAGCTACGTTCTGTTCGACGGTCAGAGAATCGTAGAGCGCGGCGTGCTGAAACAGAAAACCGATTTTCTTCCTGATTTCACCGATCTGGTCGAGAGCCAGGCCGGCGATGTCTTGACCGTGGATGCGAACCGATCCCGAGTCAGGCTTCTGCAGGCCGATGATGAGTTTCAGCAATACGCTTTTGCCGGTACCACTGCGCCCCAGCACCGCCAGGGTCTCGCCGCGGTCCACGGTCAGACTGATCCCATTTAAAACCTTTTGACTTCCGAAGAACTTATGCAAGTCTTCGACGGCTATAACCGGCGCACTGCCGTCTTCCTCGGTTTCTACTCGCTTCATCGTAATTTGATCGGTTGTGCCCATACTCGTTTCGCAAGACGTCTAGTCAATGATCACGGGAAAAATATGATGATGAATTTTACTAGCACGACATCGGCCAGGATCACGAACAGCGAGGACAAGACTACCGAGCTTGTGGCCGCACGGCCGACGCCCGCGGCGCCTCCCCGTGTCCGCATTCCCTGAAAGCACGCGACCAGCCCGATGATCAGGCCAAACACAGCGGTCTTAAACGTGGGTGGCAGGAAATCGTTGAAAGTGGCGCCCTTGACACCGCTATTGATGAACTGGGGTAACGAGAGCGGCTCAACCAGGGTTAGCGCAACCCAGCCCATTACTAACCCGCATAAGTCGGCAGCGAGGGTCAACAAAGGCAGCATGAGGATGCAAGCCAGGATGCGGGTCG
>JBEKQR010000523.1:0-2893 GCA_049519515.1 Candidatus Korobacteraceae bacterium | reverse complement strand
TCGCTTGGCCTTTCGCCTTTGCTTACCACACAGCTATTCGAGAAGATTACCGAAGTTAACCAGCGTGGGGTAACCATCCTGCTCTCCGAGCAGAATGCCTTCAAAGCATTGAATGTGGCC
This sequence comes from Candidatus Korobacteraceae bacterium, assembly GCA_049519515.1. Lineage (GTDB taxonomy): Bacteria > Acidobacteriota > Terriglobia > Terriglobales > Acidobacteriaceae > CAWBRT01. Next base: position 2,773 of record JBEKQR010000523.1, on the reverse strand, counting down.
CACCGCGCCTATGTAATCGAGGCTGGACGTATCACCGCCGAAGACACGGCGAAAAACCTGTTGGCCAGCGAGCACGTTCGGGCGGCTTATCTTGGAGTCAAAAGTAACCTGGATGTCCGGCCGGGTACGATGACCGGATAAATGATACTTCACTACAGGCTAAGTTTTTCGGCCTGCGAAAAAACTCAGGAAGGGAGAATACAGCAATGAAAGACAAGTGGGCGTGGGGATTTGTTTTGGCTCTCGTGCTGTCCTTAAGTTTTCTGACGAGCTGTACCGGAAGTTCCGGCAAGACAATCAAGATTGGACATGCCGCGTCACTCACGGGCGACAATTCTGTGTTCGGCCAATCGGAAGCCACGGGCCTGAAGATCGCCGTCGAGGAACTCAATAAGAGAGGCGGCATTCTGGGTAAAAAGGTCGAGCTGGTTTCCATGGACACCCGCAGTGATCCGGCTGAGGCTGCTAATGCCGTGCGGCGCTTGGTAGACGAGGAAAAGGTAAATTTTGTGTTGGGCCCATCGCAGAGCGGCTCGACGCTGGCCGCAACCCCGATTGTGACTGCCGCGAAGATTCCGCTGATTGCTGCTGCCGCCAGCAATCCCTACGTTACGGTTAGCAAGGCGGGCGTGACCTACAAGTACATATTCCGCGTCTGCTTTATCGATACTTACCAGGGTATTGTCATTGCCGACTTCGTTTATGACCGGCTTAAGGCGCGCAAAGCAGCCATCTTGTATGACATAGGCAGTGATTACTCGCAGTGGTTGGCGAAGTATTTCGAAGATGCCTTTGTCAAGCGCGGTGGCACTATTCTGGCTAAAGAGGCGTATCGAACAGGCGAGCTGGACTTTCGCGCTCCGCTCGGCAAGATCAAAGAGACTCACCCGGATATTATTTTTCTGCCCTTGACCCAGAAGGATGGTGCGCTGGCGGCAAAACAGGTTCGTGACTTAGGCATCACCGCAACCATCATGGGTAGCGATACCTGGGCCAGCCCTGACATTCTGCCACTTGGCGGCAAGGCCCTCGAGGGCGTGTATTTTACCAACTTGACCTCATTTGAAGTCCCCAAGGTGCAGCAATGGGTCGCCCAGAATGAAAAGCGATTTGGCGGGCCCATAGTCCGCAACGCCCTCTTGGTGAATGACGCCCTGCTTTGGCTGGCCGACGCGGTCAATAGAGCCGGTACTACCGATGGGGACAAAGTGGTTACCGCGCTCGAACAGACCAAAGATCTTCCGGTGCTGACCACCGACAAGTTTACCATCGACCCTAAGACCCATGACCCTTTGAATCGCCCGGCCTTCTTCTTCACCATCAAGGACGGAAAGTTTATCTTTGTTGAGACATACGCGGCAAGGTCAGTGTCTAATTGAGCGTCAAGAACTGCGAGGTTCGAAAATAGCGCCGGGATAGGAATACCGTGCTCCCGAGGAGAGGATTGATGATGACCAATTCATCCATTACCGGCAAGAGGATTGAAAAGGTGCCTTTTGCCGGTATTCGGAAGGTAGCTGACAGGGCGGCTGAGCTGGCGGCCAAGGGAGTGAAGGTTATCCATTTTGAGGCGGGACGGCCTGATTTCGACACTCCGATTCATATCAAGGAAGCCGCCAAGGAGGCGCTGGACCAGGGCATCGTGTACTATGCGCCGAGCGCGGGAATTCCGGCATTGCGCGAGGCGCTGGCAGCAAGGATTTCGGAGGAGAAGGGCGTTCGCTTCGGTCCACAGGAGATCATTGTCACTGGCGGCGGACAGCAGGCCATCTATCTGAGTTTGATATGCATTCTCGACCCTGGCGATGAGGTGCTTGTTCCCGATCCCGGATACAGCACCTTTCCGTGGACGGTCCATCTGGCGGGCGGAGTCCCGGTCGTTGTTGATGCCGTTCCGGCGGAGAATTTCAGCTTCGACCTTGAAGCGGCCGCCAAGGCGGTTACGCCAAAGACCAGGGCAATGCTCGTCAATTCGCCGCACAACCCCAGCGGCAGCGTATTCACCAGGGAACAATTGGAGAAGATTGCCGCCTTTGCGGCCAAGCATAATCTTATCATCGTCTCCGATGAAGCCTACGACCGCCTGGTTTACGGCGGCAGCGTCCACTATTCGTTGGCGAGTTTCCCGGGAATGCGGGAGCGGACAATCGTGTGTGGTTCGTTTTCTAAGACCTACGCCATGACGGGATGGCGCATCGGCTACGTGGCAGCCCCGGAGCCGATGATCAGCGCCGCCACCAGGGCACAGCAGAACCTGGTGCTTTCGCTCAACTCGTTTGTGCAAATGGGAGCGATTGCCGCTCTGACGCAGAGCCAGACTCCGACGGTGGATATGATTCAAGAGTTTGGCCGGCGGCGGGAACTCGTTTTGGACCGCCTTCAACAAGTGCCTGGTCTGGAACTGGAGAACCGTCCTTATGGCGGCTTCTACATTTTTCCAAAGATAACCGTGCCTTATGTGACTTCCGCACAGTTGGCCGAGTACTTGCTTGAAACAGCCGGGGTCGCCGTCGTCGATGGAAGTGTGTTTGGGCGTAACGGCAACGGTCACATACGTCTCTCATATGCATGTTCATATGAGAACTGCGTAGAAGGCATGGAACGGCTGACTGCGGCCATGAAGAAGCTGGTGGCGGAAAAGAAAGTCTGTACTAGTACTCTGACCGGCAGGAAATGTACACGTCTCGGCGGGAGAGGGTAGCGCTGGTCTCCAGGCCGGCTGTCGCGGGGGCCTCCTGGCCCGCGCACGTTAACTGCCGGCGTGGACGCCGCC
>JBEKQR010000522.1:0-2902 GCA_049519515.1 Candidatus Korobacteraceae bacterium | reverse complement strand
CCGCGATAGACCCACCGACTCCCCGAAATTCGTCTTTTCAGATGAACCGGCAAGCTTTCCGCATGTCCCGCGTAAACCGCACCATTTCAGTTACTTGCAAGCACCCAAAGGCGAGCCAAGTAGGGGGTGCGCATGGTAAAATGTTTACAGGTTGGTTTGGCTCTAAGTGACTGGATTCTAAGCTAGATGAGTTACTTTGCGGAACCGGCGGCGAGGCTCGGAACCGTCTTCTCTTGACGTGCGTTTCCAGGTTGCAGAGAGGAAGTAACGGCTCCGGCAACGGTTCCCCGTTTCAGGCATTGGTGGCGACAAGAGCGCCTGTCTAGAATCCTCGATTGCACTCCGACAGGCGCGGCCACGGCGCCGGTTGAGCACCCGAAGTCGAACGGAGCAGGATGTCCTCCAAGCAAATTGCAAATCTGATTGAGAAAAAAAAGACGAGCCAGCCAGCCGAACTCGATGACCAGAACTCGGCGGCCAAGGCCAACGGCAACGGCGAGTACACGGCAGAATCGATCAAGGTGCTGGGCGGCATGGAGGCGGTTCGCAAGCGCCCCGCCATGTACATCGGTTCCACTGGCGAACTGGGCCTGCATCACCTGGTTTACGAGGTGGTGGACAACTCGGTGGACGAGGCGCTGGCCGGATTCGCCGACAAGATCGACGTCACCATTCACATCGATAACTCCATAACCGTCGTCGACAACGGCCGCGGAATTCCGGTCGACGAGATGGAAGTCGACGGCGAGCGCCTGCCCGCTGCGCAGGTCGTCATGACCGTGCTGCACGCCGGCGGCAAGTTCGACACCAGGAGCTACAAGGTTTCCGGCGGGTTGCACGGCGTGGGCGTCAGCGTCGTCAACGCACTCTCGCACCAGCTCGACCTGGAGATCTGGCGTCCCGACGAAGGCACGTTTGAGCAAAGCTACTCCAAGGGCGAGCCCACCACCAAGCTGAAAAAGACCGGCAGCGCCGGACGCCGTCGCGGCACCAAGGTCCACTTCCTTCCCGACCACGACATCTTCACGGTCACTGAGTACAATCACGACACCCTGGCGCAGCGCCTGCGCGAGCTGGCCTTTCTCAACAAGGGCCTGCTGATCACGTTTACCGATGAGCGCACCACCGACCCCAAGACGGGCGAGCCCAAGCGCTCCGAGTTCAAGTACAACGGCGGCATCGCCGAGTTCATCAAGCACCTGAACCGCGGCAAGAACGTGCTGCACGACAAGCCCATTTACATGGAAGCCGAACGCGACGGCGTGGCCATGGAGATCGGGTTGCAGTACAACGACGGCTACTCGGAGACCGTCTTCAGCTTCGCCAACAACATCAACACCGTCGATGGCGGCAGCCATCTTTCCGGCTTTCGCACGTCGCTGACGCGCACCATCAACTACGCCGGCCAGCAGCTCGGGCTCTTCAAGGACAAAGAAAACCTCACCGGAGACGACGTGCGCGAAGGCCTGGTGGCGGTGATCTCGGTCAAGCTGCCGCAGCCGCAATTCGAAGGGCAGACCAAGGGCAAGCTCAACTCCGATATCGCCGGCACCGTGCAAGCGTTCATCAACGAGCGCCTGGGGGCCTTTTTCGAGCAGAATCCGACGGTGGCCCGCAAGATCATCAACAAGGCGATCGAGGCCTCGCGCGCCCGCGAAGCCGCCCGCAAGGCCCGCGACCTGACGCGGCGCAAGGGCGCCCTGGACGGCGGCGGGCTGCCCGGCAAGCTGGCCGACTGCTCCGAGCGCCAGCCCGAGCGCTGCGAGATTTACCTGGTGGAGGGCGAAAGCGCCGGCGGCACCGCCAAGCAGGGCCGCGACCGCCGCTTCCAGGCGATTCTGCCGCTCAAGGGCAAGATCCTGAACGTGGAGAAGGCGCGCTACGACAAGATGCTCGGCCATGAAGAAATCCGCGCCATGATCACCGCCCTGGGCACGGGGATCGGCAAGGATGACTTCGACATCTCCAAGCTGCGCTACGGCAAGATCATCCTGATGACCGATGCCGACGTTGACGGCTCGCACATTCGCACCCTGCTGCTTACCTTCTTCTTCCGCCACATGAAGCAACTGGTCGACAAGGGAAACGTCTACATCGCGCAGCCGCCGCTTTATCGCATCAAGAAAGGCAAGTTCGAGCAGTACATCAAGAACGACGCCGAGTTCGTGCGGGTGATGGTGAAGCGCGCCGCCGACGGCGTGGTGGTGCGCTACGGCGAAGGCGCGGCCCGCCTGGATGGTGCGCAGCTTACGCGCTTCATGACCACGCTCAACGATTACCTGTCGTTCTTCGATAAGGTGGACAAGCGCATTCGCGACGAGCAGATTACCGAGCTGCTTCCCAAGCTGCAGTTCTTCGCCAAGCGCGGCGATTTCGAGGGCGCCGACCCGCCGGAGAAGCTCAAGCAACTGGAAGCGCAGCTCCGCGCCATGGCAAAGCAGAAAGGCATGAAGGAAGTCGAGCTGAAGTTCGACGAGGAGCACGAGCTGTGGTACGTGCGTTTCGTCAGCTCGCAGGGCGCCGAGCACCTGCTCAACTGGGAGCTGGCATCGACCCCCGAATACCGGCAGATGGTCTCCAAGTACAAGACCATCGCCGAGTACATGCAGCCGCCGTTCGTGATCGAGTCGGTGGCCCGCAGCAACGGGCAGGCGGAGGATGAGCTGAGCGACGCCGAAAAAGCCGACCAGGCAAAGGCCGAGGCCAAGAACGTGCGCCCCGCCAAGCGCAAGGCGGGCGAATCGGAGACGGTGGAAAAGCCTTCGGTGCGCGAGCTGTTCGACTACATGCTCAATGAGGGCCGGAAAGAATATATCGTGCAGCGATACAAGGGCCTGGGCGAAATGACCGCCGAGCAGCTCTGGCAAACCACCATGGACCCGGAACGCCGCACCCTGCTGTC
>JBEKQR010000521.1:0-2902 GCA_049519515.1 Candidatus Korobacteraceae bacterium | reverse complement strand
GCCGTCAGCGAAGATGAAATAATCCAGTTCGCGCGGCAATTCGACCCGCAGTACTTCCACACCGACCCGGCGCGCGCCGTCACCGGCCCCTTTGGCGGCCTGATCGCCAGCGGCTGGCACACCGCGTCGATGATGATGCGGCTCTACGCCGACCACTACCTCTCGACGGTCGCCAGCCTGGGATCTCCGGGCATCGACGAACTGCGTTGGCTGCGTCCGGTGCGGCCCGGCGATCGCCTCTCGGTGCGGGCGACCATAACCGAGGCAAAACGCTCCCGCTCCAAGCCCGACCGGGGCATGGTACGCGCCTTCATCGAGGTTCTGAATCAAGACAGAGAAGTGGTTATGAGCGTCAAGGTCGTGACGCTGCTGCTGTGCCGGACGCCGGGGACGCCCGAAAACGCTAAATAGCGGACTGGGGGCCAATTTTCAGTAATGACGGTGCCCCGGTGTGGCAAACCCTCCCGTAGGGAGGTTGCGAGAATAGCCCAGGGTAAACCCTGACCCTGAGCGGAGCGAAGGATCTCAAATCACTTGTACTGGAACGGCTCTTCCATGTGTTTGCGGGCTATTTCGGCCAGGGGGGCGGTCTTGCCGGTCGCAAGGACGGTCTCGTAGCGTTTGACCGCCATCTGCCGCTGGAGGATGGTGTCGTACATTTCGCCGGCCAGCAGGATGGCCCGGTCGCTCAGCTCGCGATCGGCGCCGGGAAAGTCGGCGGCCTGATCGAAAGCCTCGGCAGCCTCCTGGAAGCGACGCTGCCCGCGCAGGACGATACCGAGAAGAAAGGCGGCCTTGGCCGGTTCGGGAAGGGCGTACTTCTTCTCCTTGCAGTTGGTCAGGATCTGGCGGTAGGAGGCGATCGCTTCCGGACCGCGTCCGGCGGCGCTGAGCAGGTTGGCATATTCCAGCGCGGTGAGGAAGCTGCGTGGATGCTCCGCAGTCATGCCTCGGACCAGCTCCAACGCCTCAGGGTACTGCTGCTCGCGGCGCAGGAACAGGGCCAGAGATATCTTGGCATCGGGGCTGGCGGGCGTGTTGCTGCGGCTTACCTCGCGCAGCATGGCCAGGCCCTTGTGCTTGTTGCCGCCAACGCCAATGATGGAGGCCGATACCCTCATGGGCCATGTCAGGCTGCCGACGACATAGTTGTGGAAGCCGACGGTGAGCTTGGCATCCACGTAGCTGGGGTCCAGCTCCAACACCCTTTCATGATCGCGCCGCGCCCCGAGAGCGGCCCGCAACCCGGAGAACCACGCCTTTTCCGCCATGCCCATATAGGCGCAGCGCATCGCCCGGGCGCTCCCCCGGGCATACAAGGCGTCCACGTCGTCTGGATTTTTGGCCAGCAGGGCGTTGGCCTGAGCTTCAGCCCGGCTCTCCAGCTCCAGGATCCGGGTACGCGCGGCCGCATCCAACGGGCGCGTAACCTTGCGGTTCAGGAAGCTGTCATCGGCATAGCCCTCGGTGTCGAGGGCTCCAATGCGGGCCAGCTCCTTGAACATCACCGCCTGGAGCAGGTAATTGGTGGCAAAAGGGTCGGCCGGGTGCTCCTTTGCCAGGGTCTCAAACGCCCGAATGGCGCGGTCGTAGTCCTGGTTGTAGAAGTCGTCGAAGGCTTTCCTGGCAATGGCATTGTCAGTGGGAAGAACAAACCGGGCCTCCCGGTTGGCGCCTTGGCCTGCGGTGGCGGACAAAAGGATCAGACACAGGGCGAAAAGGCCCAGCGGACGTGCAAATCGGTTCATCTCTGCTTCTGTTTCGAGTGTACTAGAACTCGGGAGCGGGCGAAACCCGAACGCCATCAACCCACAACGCCGGAGTGCAGGTACGAATGCCACATTGGCGCCCACCAGTTTCTGCGTCTGCCGGGGCGGAACGGCACCAATATGCCATCGCCGGTTCCGGCGTTATTCAGAGAAACGCGATCCTTGGCTTGTTGGATGCTTAACCAACAGGCTCGCCCACTACATCCAGCCGAACCTTTTGCACTCCCTTGCCGGTGAAGCGGAGAACTTCTGCTGCCTTATAGGAAAGGTCAATAATCCTGCCGGGGGTTACCGGGCCGCGATCATTGATGCGCACCACAATCGACCGCCCGTTGCTCAGATTGGTCACCCGGACGAAGCTGCCCAGCGGCAACTCGGGATGGGCGGCGGTCAATTGATTCATATCGAATATCTCACCGCTGGCGGTGAGCTTGCCATGGAACAATTCCCCGTACCAGGAGGCTTTTCCTACCTGGTAGGGCTTGGCCGGTTCGGCAATCTTTCGGGTATCAAGGCCTGGACTGGGGTCCGGCCGACTGGGCGCCGCTCCCATGGTGCTGACCACCAACATGGCTGCCAGCATCGACTGGGTCAGTACTCGTCGTCGCATGTATCCACCTTGAAGTTGAGATTTTTCGTCTAGCCCTGTGCTCTCACCCAAAAGCCATCTCTGTAATTTTATGGAGATAATAGAGTTAACGTCAATGACTAAGGAGAATCTCTGAATTTACCCTTGACAACCCGGAGGACTTGTGATCAGGAATTAAGAGTAGACACCAGATGCCGCAACCCTGCTCCTGCAGTTTTTCCGTTTTTCCGGCCCTAATACCTTATATATGAGATGAACCGCTTACCGTGGAGGTTGGTTGAGGGCCATCTTGCCAGTCCTCCCAGGCCGATTTTCCACCAGCCACGCACCTTAGGGGTTAACAGGCCGCCAAGCCCTGATATACGATCAGCACACGCGCGATCCCGGGGTGCGCCCCCCTGTTGGGCCGGCCCGTCACGCTGGTATTGTGCCTGATGGGGTGGAGCCGCCCTGGAACTGCCTCGGCGCAGGAGCCATTGCTTTGCCCATATCTCACGGAAGGAAGACCCCAGTCGTACTCTCGATCGCCGGGTTTGACCCGTCC
>JBEKQR010000520.1:0-4764 GCA_049519515.1 Candidatus Korobacteraceae bacterium | reverse complement strand
GTGACGGTTTGATTTATTGCTGTTGTCATTGCTCGGTCCTCCAAATAGTCATCGCTGGCAGCGAATAATGATCTGCAACATGCCAAGGCCAATACCTCGCCAACAGTGCACAGTGCGATGCCATAGCACTCGTATCCATATAGGACTTCCAACTGCAAGTAAACTGGGCATCCGAGCGAGAGCCGGTCGAGACGAAGCTCTTCGAACGTGGTGCAGCATCCAAATTACCCTTCAGTCTTGCGTGTATTTACGTTCGCGGACAAACATCAACATCAGAACGGCACTTGCGGGTCCGCACGCCAATACTACGAAAGCCGCGTAAAACGAATGGAACGTTTGGAAGATCACGCCCACGACGATGGGCACGATAGTCCCAGATAGCTGCCAAAACGCATTGGTCAATCCTATTGCCGATCCCGCCAGCCGAAGCGTTGACTCCTCGGTGATCATCATCGTCATGGTTGTGGCATAGGAGTATGCAGTGATACCCAAGAACGGCGCGATGATCATAAAGGTTAGCTCTGTACTCATTTTGCCAAAAATGAGCAACATTGCCGAAAATAATCCAAGACAGCACATCGTTAGTGCCTTATAGTGGCCACCCAACCAATCTGCGATTGTGCCTATCAAAGGCTTGCCGACAAAGGCTCCGATGCCGAATAGAACTACCACTACTCCAGCCCGTACCAACGGAAGATGATACCCCTTTACCATCAGCGCATTCGCCCAGTTAGCAAAGCCAACCGTGGCCCAAAATCCGCCGAATCCAGCCAGTGCCAGGAACAACAGGTTTCGATTCTGGAATAGCAGTCTGTAACTGGGTTTTTCGCCGCTCTGCTTTTGCCGAAAAGGATTGTCTCTCACGACCAGATACGAGAGGGTTCCCCATACGATGGTAATAATGCCGATGCCCTTATAGACTCCTCGCCATCCAAAATGCTTTAAAAGGCTAGGAACGATTGCATTAGTCAGGGTTAGCCCGAGTGAAGAACCGAGTAGCAATGCCGCCATAGGCTTTCCGCGGCTGCGTAATGGAAACCATGAACTAACTAATTTGATAACAGCGGCGTAATTGAGACCAGCAGTGAACCCCATCCCCACCTGAATAAATATGCCAACAAGCACAGACGGCGTATAGCTGAAGAAGAAGGTGAATACACCAAATGGAACCAAAGCCAGCAATATCGTTAGCCTGGGGCCTATCGTATCAGTGACGAATCCACCTGTCGCATTGGAACATACATAAGAAAAATAAAAGGCGGTAACGAATACCCCGAAGGACGCAACCGACATCCCCAGCGAAGGCCCCGCTACCGTAGCCATGGTGCCCCATGCCAACCGGTTGACAAAAGTCAAGGTGTAGACACCAAGACAAAAGAGCACAACAATCCAGGCATAGACGCCAGAATAGTGCGGTTCATCACTCATAGGTGCACGCCCCTTTTGACCTGACTCCAGAGTTCCGGGCACGGTCATACTCGCTTCCTGCTCCTTAGAAACTAGGCGGGCGCTTGACTGCAGCCGAGATTCGCTCGGGAAGTAGCCAGAGGCACGACCTGTTATCGATTATGCAACATCATCCATTCATGCCTGGGCAGATGCAAGAGAAAAATCGATCTCTTCCATCAGGTCTGCCAAAATCCACCGTTGACTCAACACCTGTGCAAAATTCTATGCACATTTGCGAGGGTGACTGGTGGCAAATTGGAAGATTTGAACGGGAGGCGCATTCGTATCGCAACAGCCAATGAATTGTGGATATGGTGTCCATCGCACACGGCAAGAAACCCTTGTACGGAACCCCGGTGGCTTCTTCCGGTGCAGTTCTGGGGGCACTGAGAAACCAACCGCGACAGCTTGCTCCATCTGCTAGTCTGGCGCACCTCCCGAAGCGGCGCATCCCCCGAATAATGCCCCGCTGCTCCGAGGCTGCAGGATTCCTTCCGGGCGGCCCGGAAAAATCGCAGTACGGTGGTTCCCGCAATTCGCGTTTATTTACGGCCCCTTCTACTGCCCTGACGCTTAACTGCTATCCTCAAATGAGCCGCATTATAAGGATCAGAAACTTTTGCCTCCCCTCATCAATGCACAGAGCATCAGCAAGAGCTTCGGCGCTACGCCTTTGTTCCGGAATATTTCTTTCACGGTTTCGGAAGGTGACCGCATCGGTTTGATCGGCTCGAATGGATTAGGCAAATCGACGCTGTTGCGGATTCTGGAGGGAACGATGGAAGCGGACTCGGGCGAGGTCGCCACGAGAAGACGTACCAGGATTGCCTGCGTCGATCAGCAGTCGGAGTTTCCATCAGGAGCGGCGGTACGATCGGTGATCGCCCAGGCCTTGGAGCGAGCGGAAGTACCCGAAGAAGAACGCGAGGGCCGATTGGTCGAATGGCTTGGCCGCGCTGGATTCGTAGATTTCAACGCGCAAGCAGTTTCACTTTCCGGGGGCTGGCGGAAGCGTCTGGCCATCGCAGAAGCACTCGTGCAAAACCCTCATGTTCTGCTGCTGGATGAACCCACCAATCATCTGGATCTAGGCGGTATTGAGTGGCTGGAAGAGTTGCTGCAAACGGCGGCATTTGCATGCGTGATGGTCAGTCATGACCGTTATTTCCTCGAGAATGTGGCCAGCGCAACCGCGGAACTGAGCCGCGCTTATCCCGAGGGGATCATGCGCGTACAGGGCAATTACAGCTTGTTTCTGGAGAAGAAGGCGGAGTTTCTTCATACGCAAGCCCGGCAGCAGCAGTCACTGGAAAATCGTGTTCGCCAGGAGATTGCCTGGCTCCATCGCGGGGCCAAGGCCCGAACCTCGAAATCCAAGGCAAGAATCGATAAGGCCAACGAACTTATCGCGGAACTCGGTGACATGGCGTCGCGCTCCCGCATCGCTACCGCTGACATCGATTTCTCCTCGACTGATCGTAAAACCAAGCGGCTGGTCGAGCTCGAGAAACTGGGCTATGAGATCGGCGGGCTAACTTTGTTCCGCAATCTGGATTTCGTGATCACCGCAGGCAAGCGCATCGGTCTGGTCGGCCCAAATGGCAGCGGCAAGACAACCCTGCTTCGGCTCCTGCTCGGCGAGTTAAAACCGTCCTCCGGCGAGATTCGAAAGGCCGAGTTTCTGCGCGTGGTGTACTTCGATCAGAACCGACCGCTCAACCCGGACATCACTCTGCGGAGAGCGCTGGCGGCTGATAGTGACAGCGTCATCTATCAAGACCGCGTTATTCACGTAGCCAGTTGGGCTTCGCGCTTTCTCTTTGCCAGCGAGCAATTGGACCAGCCGGTAGGCAGGCTCTCCGGAGGCGAGCGGGCCCGCGTCTTGATTGCGCAATTAATGTTGCAACCGGCAGACGTTCTGCTGCTCGATGAGCCCACGAATGATCTCGATATCCCCACGCTGGAGTTGCTCGAGGAAAGCCTTCTCGAATTCACCGGATCGTTGGTGCTCGTAACTCACGATCGCTACATGCTGGACCGTGTTTCCACCATCGTATTGGGCCTCGATGGTGCAGGCGAGGTGCAGGCATTTGCGGATTACACACAATACGAGGCCTGGCAGAATGAACGAGGGCGGGAGTCAAAGCTCCGCGAGCAGGCAAAAGCTCAAGATAACCAGCTTCGTCCGGAAGGCGCTCAGCCCTTTACGAAAAAGAAACTCTCCTATATCGAAGCCCGCGAGTACGCCACGATAGAGCAGCGTATTGCGGCGGCGGAAGAGGTTCTGCGGCAAAGGCGCAGCGCCGCCGAGGAGCCGGCTATTGCCAGCGATGCTATGCGCCTGCTCGAAGCCCATGCCGATCTGGAGCAGGCGCAAAAAGCGGTTGACGAGCTTTATGCCCGGTGGTCAGAACTGGAAAGCAAAATAGGATGACCTAATCACACCTGTTCGTCTGTAAGGGCTGTGTCTAGATTCGCCCACGTTACCGCATCGTTTGCCAAAAGCGCCGACAAATAGAGCTGCACGTCCTCCGCGGGGAATGCGGTACGGATACGGTCGACGGCTGCACGGAGTGCGTCGGCACTCGGAACGATGGTGCTGTCGTCGGGAATAACGCCGTCCTGGTGCGGTATGGGGAGTTTATCTAAAAACATGACCAGCATTGGTTTTTGGCGGGCAAAGAGATAAGTGCGGACCAGCAAGGCAGCAAACTGATCATCAATTGACTCAATTGCCGAGAGGTACGCCGCCGCCTTTTCAGCGGGGAGTTTTGCGGCTTTCTGCGGCCGCAGGTTCAACTTCGTAGCGATCAATCCCGCAGCCCTCCGCTGCTCGCCTACGCTTTCGGTGCTGGAAAAGAATGCTGCGGCTACTTGCCGACGCCGCTCGCGGTCCATACGCTTCCAAATCTGTTGAAATGTTCTGCCTGTCTGGTTCGACATTGTTTCGGTCTCTCTATGGTCTCTCTATACGGTACTCCAGAAGCTCCAGAGGCAGAGAGACTAGACTTTCCGGCAACAATACAATTGTTCCAGACCTGCGACGCGGTCCCGAAGTCGCGTTCTGGGAAGTTGGAGGCTCCGGTGGTACTCACTGCCGATTGTGGGCAAGTGGCGGCAATCCAGTGCTGATCCGAGAACTACCCCCGAATCAGTACCGAGAAACGCCCTTGGCGTCATCGAACCGTTCAATCTCCGAGTTGTCGCTACCCGGAAGCTAACCTGGTTCCCGTCCATTCACTTGTGCAATAGTCAAGTTGACGCAAAACGGGCATTTCGAAAATTGGAATTCCAGCAATTCGCCGAGATCTTTAT
>JBEKQR010000519.1:0-3139 GCA_049519515.1 Candidatus Korobacteraceae bacterium | reverse complement strand
ACGGCTTTAGCCGTGGGAATCAAGGCATCAAGTCTGAAGCGGCTTTAGCCGCCGTGCCGATGTATCCACAGCGCCTAAAGGCGTTTTGTTATTGAGCTTTGCTTCCCACGCCTAAAGGCGTGAGCTTCCACCTAGCAATTCACAGTTCTTGGACAGATTCTCAGGGGCTAGGGGTTAGAAATCGAAGATCAGAGTCAAAATTGATTCACTAACCCATACTCCCTGATCCCTGATCCCTCGGCGCTCTTCCCACCATCGCAAATGGGTTCCTCATAAAACAGAGCCGCAGAGGTTCCAACCTGCTGATCGCGTTTAGCGTCTAGATCAACATGAGCCGGGTGGTAGAGGCGATTTCGCTGGCGGGGAACTTCTTATTTATCGGCGCCCTCGTGCTCTACGGGTTCACGCTCTTCGCCGAGTACCACGCCAAGGGCCGATGGGCCAAGAACATCACCGGCCTGCTCGCCGGCCTGGGCATGTTGACGCTGGCCTTCGCCCTGGTGCTCACGCCCGCCAATGCCGAAATTATTCTCCGGATCGCGCGCACCGGCGCCTCCCGTATCTTCCTCGGGATCAGCAGCATGTTGTTGCTGGCCGCCATAGCCGCCTTCGGGCTGATCACCTACGCCAAGCCTTTCCGCCTGCGCATGGAACGGAAAATCGAACGGGACCTGAATCGTGACCTTCCCAAAATCCCCTAAGGGCGCCGACGATGATGCGGGAAGGCTGCTGCGTTGGCCCCTGCCACCGCCGCCGGCTCCGCCTTCCGGCTTCTGGGGACACCTGCGGAGGCTCGGCCCGGGAATGGTCACCGGCACGGCCAACGTCGATCCCTCGCTGGTGGTGACCGCCACGGTGGTGGGGGCAACCTTCGGGTATTCGCTGTTGTGGGTAGTGGTACTGTGCCTTCCGTTTCTGCTGGCGGTTTTCCAGGCGTCGGGGCGGCTGGGGTTTGAGACGCGCAAGGGGCTGGTCGATCTGCTGCGCGAGCATTACGGACGCGGCGCGGCGCTGGCCTGCGCGCTGGTGGTGGCCGTCATCAACATGGCCATGATCATCGCCGACCTGCTGGCGGTTTCCGACGCGCTCTCCATCATCCTCAACCAGCGCCGGGTTTTCTTTGCCGCTGCCGTGGCCTTCTCCGTCTGGTACATCCTGATTTTCCGCGACTACCGCAAGATCACCAGCGTTTTGCTTTGGTTTTCGCTGCCGCTGTACGTGTATGTGGCGTCGGCCATCATAGTGGCCCCGAGTCCGGGCACGGTGCTGCTGGGGACGATCATTCCCCACGTGCAGCCAAGCTCCGCCTACGCCGGCTCGATTGTCGCCCTGTTCGGCTCGCTGCTGACGCCCTACATTCTGGTATGGCAGACCAGCTCGCGCGGCGAGCATGCAGCCAGCGGGGGAGAACGGCCGCACAGCTTCGAATCGCACGCCGGGAGCGTGGTCTCGGTGCTGCTTTCCTATTGCGTGATGGTCAGCGCGGCGGCCGTCTTGCACCTGTCCGCGCCTATCGATATGACCACGCGGCAGGCAGCCGAGGCGCTGCGGCCGGCGGTGGGCGCGCTGGGGCCGATCCTGTTCGCCGTCGGCATCATCGGCGCCGGCATGGTGGCGCTGCCGGTGCTGTGCGCCTCGCTGTGCTACAGCGTGAGCGAGGCGATGGGGTGGAAGTCGGGCTTGAGCGAGCATCCATGGGACGCGCCGCCATTCTACGTGCTGATTTCGCTGTCGATGTTCTCGGCCGCGGTGGCCAATTTTTTCCGCATCAACCCGGTCAAGGCGCTTTACCTGTCGCAATTGCTGGCCGGCGTGCTGACCATTCCCATCCTGATCTTCATTCTGCTGCTGGCCAACGATCGGCGGGTGGTGAAGACCGCCAACACGGTTTCCCAGAACTTCTGGGTGGGAGCCGCGGTAGGCGCGCTGCTCGCCTCCGGACTGCTCTGGCTGTGGTGGGCGATCCGCTAGAGCCGTTTCTCGTTTCTCGTTGCACGTTTCACGAATGGAAATCGCGTAAATTGCCATTTCTGCGGGGGTTCGGGAAACGGGAAACGCAAGGAGTAACCTGAGAAGTAACTGTGAGCCGGAATCGTGAGCGGAAAAGAATCTGCGCCGGGGGTTGCGCGACGCGCGGCCAGTCTGTTATAAGAATGCAGGTCAGTAAGCGGCTGGGCCAAGAAAAAGAGTCCTGGACGAAGTGCCCGGCATCCAATATGTAATAAGCGCCGCAAGCTGCCAAATCGGCCCGGCCACGGGCTTCAATTCGGGAACGAAGTTTCCGAAGGGTTTTAGCGAATATCGCAGGACCTCCAAAAAGCTCTTTCATTGAAATTTGATTGCTCTTCCGCCTGTGCGCGCCAGGTTTGTGCTGCGCCTGCGGGAGAGCGGAATTCCGCGTGCTCCGCCGAGCTTGAAGAAGCTCGCAGCGTTGAGCGCGGCGGCCTTGCACCCGCGCCAGCGCCAATAGAGACGGCGCTTGCTTTGGGGCGCGCTTTCGACGGACGTATCGAAAATATCGATGCGTTGCATCGAAGGCGCTGTTGACAAGCCGCTGCCGGGCGCGGTATTCTTAAAAGGTTTTCGAGGACAGGCGGTTTGCGCTAGTGGTAAGCCGCCCGTTGCCGGAAGCGCCCGCCCAGTGCGGAAGCGATTTCGGTCTTTGACAACAGGTTGAACGTGCCAGTCGTGAGAGACGCTTGAGTTTAAGTTCAGGCGAGTCTCACCAAACGAGAGTTTGATCCTGGCTCAGAATCAACGCTGGCGGCGTGCCTAACACATGCAAGTCGCACGAGAAAGTGGAGCAATCCATGAGTAAAGTGGCGTACGGGTGAGTAACACGTGACTACCTACCCTCGAGTGGGGAATAACCCCGGGAAACCGGGGCTAATACCGCATAACACCGCAAGGTCAAAGCAGCAATGCGCTGGAGGAGGGGGTCGCGCCTGATTAGCTAGTTGGTAGGGTAACGGCCTACCAAGGCAATGATCAGTAGCCGGCCTGAGAGGGCGCACGGCCACACTGGAACTGAAACACGGTCCAGACTCCTACGGGAGGCAGCAGTGGGGAATTTTGCACAATGGGGGAAACCCTGATGCAGCAACGCCGCGTGGAGGATGAAGTCCCTTGGGATGTAAAC
>JBEKQR010000518.1:0-2930 GCA_049519515.1 Candidatus Korobacteraceae bacterium | reverse complement strand
AGGCGCGTTCACCGGAGCTAACGAGACACGGGCAGGTTTTTTCCAGACCGCCGACGGCGGCTCCATATTCCTGGACGAAGTCAGCGCCACCACCTCCTCAACCCAGGTGAAGCTCTTGCGTGTGTTGCAGGAGCGCGAAGTGTGCATGATCGGATCGCCACGGCCACGAAAAGTCGATATCCGCATTGTTGCCGCAACCAACAAGGACCTGAGCGAGCTCATCAAAAAGGACCTGTTCCGCGAAGACCTCTATTTCCGCCTGAACGTCGTCACCATCGCGCTGCCGCCGTTGCGCGAGCGCGGCGATGACGTTCTCCTGCTGATTCGCCACTTCGCCGGCAAGCACGCTCGGGAGATGGGAAAACCCGAGCCGCGCTTCTCCGATCAGGCTCTCGATATCCTGCGCCATTACCATTGGCCAGGCAACGTTCGTGAACTGGAGAACGTGATCCAGCGGCTGATCGTAATGAGCGAGGACGAGATGGTCGAGGCCGCCGATCTTCCGCAACTGATGCGCTTTTCCGGGTTGCACACCGCGGGATTTGATCGTCCGCTGGCCGAGATTGAGGCTGAGTACATTAAAAACGTACTGGCCAGCGTTAGCGGCAACCGGACACGGGCGGCACAGATTCTCGGCATCGATAGAAAAACGTTGCGCGACAAATTGCAGTCCTACACTGGCCCGAAATAACTGGGGAGTTTCTCCCCAGTGGGGCGACTTTCCCCAAACCGGCTCCCACGCCCAGTTCCGGGCTCAATTACCTGCCGATAAGCATTCCCATTAGGCTCAGGAAGATATCGTTATCAATCCCCCAAAACCGTATTGGCAGAGATCGTGCACTCCTCAGGGCGTAAGGCAGTAAACACACGAAAGGAGTCGTTCATGTCGCCCACCTATACCGGCAGCAGCTACACCACAACTGGGAAGACGCGCCAGCAAACTCTCCAAACTGAAGCGATGGCCAGTGCAGAGCGCGACCGTGCCACTCTCTATCGCGGTATTTGCAGCAACTGCGAAAACCTGGAGACATGCAGTTATCCATCACCCATTTCGGAGACCTGGTTCTGCGAGGAGTATTCGGTGGCCCCGGCAAAGAAAGAACTGCGGGTTCTGCCCGACCAGGTCGAGAAACCCGGGAACGCAAAGATGGGGCTGTGCATGAACTGTGAAGACCGCGAAACCTGTCCGCTCTCGAAAACCGAGGGCGGCATCTGGTTCTGCAATGAATACCGCTAAGGCAGCGGTAGGAGAGCAAATGATGTCTGCCATAGGGACCCTCCCACGAATATCACCGGCCAGGATCGTCGATCATAACTTTGAAATCGCGGCCGAACGCCTGGGACTCAGTAGCGAACAGCGGAAACTGCTAAAGATGCCATTTCGCGAGATCGGGGTGGAAGTCCCGATCCGAATGGATGATGGCGAACTTCGCGTCTTCAGCGGATACCGCGTGCAGCACAATGGGGCGCGCGGCCCAGCAAAAGGCGGCATTCGCTTCCATCCTGCCGTCGATCTGGCCGAAATCCGTTCTCTCGCCGAGGTCATGACGTGGAAGACGGCACTGGCAAACATCCCGTTCGGCGGCGCAAAGGGCGGTGTGAATTGCGATCCCGGCGAGATGTCAAAGGCCGAACTGGAGCGTATCACACGAAAATTCATCTCCCGCATACACCACATACTGGGTCCGTACCGCGATGTGCCTGCTCCCGACGTGAATACCAATCCACAAGTGATGGCGTGGATCATGGATGAGTACAGTTCACGTCACGGATATTCGCCGGCTTGCGTCACCGGTAAGCCGGTCGAACTCGGCGGCTCGCTTGGCCGCAAGCAGGCTACCGGACGCGGGGTGATGTTGGTGTTGATGAAGTACCTGCACGACATCCGGCGTTCGCCCAATCGATTGAAAGTCGCTATCCAGGGCTTTGGCAATGTCGGCTCATTCGCCGGGCTGCTGCTGGAGGAGCAAGGCTGCGACGTTTTCGCCGTATCGGACGTGTACGGTGGCATTACCGGAAAGAACCAGCAGGCGTTGCCGATGAAGGATGTGATGGAGCATGTGGCAAAAACCGGGTCTGTCATAGAATTTCCAGGCAGCGAACCGATCAGTAACGACGACTTGCTTCTGCTCGACTGCGACATTCTGATTCCGGCGGCCTTGGAGTGTGTCTTACATGCCAATAATGCCCCGAAAGTCCGGGCCAAGATCATTGCTGAAGCGGCTAACCTGCCGACCACGCCTGAGGCCGACGACATCCTGACGCGCAAAGGCGTGACCGTGTTACCCGATATCCTCACCAACGCTGGCGGAGTCATCGTTAGCTACTTTGAATGGGTGCAAAACCTGCAACAGGAATTCTGGAGCGAAGAACGAGTCAACCACGAACTGGATCGCTATATCACACTCGCTTACAACGAGGTGGCGACCCTGGCATCCTCGGCAAATATTCCATTCAAGGCGGCGGCCTATCAGCTCGCTGTTAAACGGGTAGCTCATGCAGAGGAGTTACGCGGAGTGTAATCGTCCTCAGCGTATACTTGTGCCTGCCGTTCACGAATCCAGAGTTTCGTGGCTAGCACAAGTCACGAGAGGAGAGCCGCATTTGGCGCGGGTTTTCACGGAGCTGTTTGGTAGCCCTTTGTGGCGCTGACCGGGCTTCTGGCGTAGAGCGGGACTGGCTATGAAGGGTGCCCGCCGGGCGCTCGGGCGCCAACCTTTGATGGCTACCACCGTCTCGGCGATCTAAATGGTGTCAATGACGGCCACCTCGCCCGACCTGAGCCTCTCGCGCAGTTGCCTGACTAGGGCTGTGACCGGCTGATAATGTTACGTTTGTCCACCGTGAAAAGAGTTGGTTCCGAGTGGTGCCGTTCAGACGTAGCGCTGGCCTCCAGGCCGGCTGTCCTGGCGGCGTCCACGCCGGCAGTT
>JBEKQR010000517.1:0-2941 GCA_049519515.1 Candidatus Korobacteraceae bacterium | reverse complement strand
CGGTGTCTGCTGGGAACCCACACATTATAAGGGAAGCGTAAGGACGTGGGCCCGCTACTCGCGCCAGTCGAGAATCACCTTGCCGCTGCACCCGGAGGCCATCACCTGGAACGCCTCTTCGTACTTCTCGATCGGGAAGCGGTGGGTGATGATGGGGGCCAGATCGAGACCGCTCTGCAGCATGGTGGCCATCTTGTACCAGGTTTCAAACATTTCCCGGCCGTAGATGCCTTTGATGTGCAGTCCCTTGAAGATGACCTGGTTCCAGTCAACTACCGACTGCGCGGGCGGAATGCCCAGAAGGGCGATTCTCCCTCCATGGACCATGTGTTCCAGCATTGTGGCCAAGGCCGCCTGCGCGCCCGACATTTCCATGCCCACGTCGAAGCCTTCCGTCATGCGCAGCTCCGGCATGACCTCACGAAGCTTTTCACGATTGATGTTGACCGTGCGGTTCGCTCCCAGCTTCTTGGCCAACTCCAGGCGATAGTCGTTGATGTCGGTGACCACCACATTACGCGCGCCAACATGGCGGGCGATGGCGGCAGCCATGATCCCGATTGGGCCGGCCCCGGTGATCAGCACGTCTTCGCCGACCAGGTCGAACGACAGGGCCGCGTGCGTGGCATTGCCAAAAGGATCGAAGATGGCCGCCACATCGTCAGAGATGTCGCTTGCGATTTTGAAGGCGTTGAAGGCCGGAATGACGAGGTACTCGGCAAAGGCTCCGGGACGATTGACGCCCACGCCCACCGTGTTGCGGCACAGGTGGCGTCGGCCGGCGCGGCAGTTGCGGCAGAAGCCGCAAGTGATGTGCCCTTCCCCGGAGACGCGGTCGCCGATCTTGAACCCGGCAACCTCCTGGCCCAGGGCAACGATCTCGCCCACGTACTCGTGCCCGATGTGCATGGGAACCGGAATCGTCTTCTGTGCCCACTCGTCCCATTTCCAGATGTGGACGTCGGTGCCGCAGATGGCCGTTTTCCTGATCCTGATCAGTACGTCGTTATGGCCCACCTCCGGCTCTTTGACATCCGTGAGCGTCAGTCCCGGACCGCGCTCCAGCTTTGCCAGCGCTTTCATGACGTGCCTGCCTTCTGCCAGCGAATGCAACAGCAGCGTTCGCCGGGAACTCCGTGAGCAGCGCTTCTCGACGGCTCCGGCCCCGGCGAATCCTTAACTGCCGCTCGGGGGTATTGTCACACAAGCCCCGCTTTTGCGGTACCATCCATGTTATGCAAGGCACCTCTAATATACGCATGCAGCTTTCTTACCTTGGCGAAGAGCTTGACCGGCTCAGGCAGAAAGGGACTTACTTCCGGCTTCGCGTATTGGATGACCAGCAGGCGCCGGTCTGCCATTTCGATGGCCGGCAGGTGATCAACCTGGCGTCGAACAACTATCTTGGCCTGACCACTCACCCCAAGCTGCGCGAGGCGGCGCTGGAAGCCACTCGCAAGTACGGGGTCGGCTCGGGAGCGGTGCGCACCATCGCCGGAACCATGCGCCTGCACATGGCCCTGGAGGAGCGCATCGCGCGTTTCAAGAACGTCGAGGCCTGTGTGGTCTTCCAGTCCGGGTTCGCGGCCAATGCGGGCACGGTCGCGGCCATTCTGGACAAGGATGACTTCATTATTTCCGACGAGCTGAACCACGCCAGCATCATCGATGGCGCCCGGCTCTCGCGCGCCAAGATTCTGGTCTTCCGGCACAAAGACCTTGCCCACGCCGAAGAGCAGTTGGCCGGCATAAAGGATCATCCCGGGCACAAGCTGCTGATCACCGATGGCGTCTTCTCCATGGACGGCGATATCGGACCGCTGCCCGGCCTGTGCGAGCTGGCGGAGAAATACGGGGCCATCATGATGGTCGACGACGCGCATGCATCCGGCGTGCTGGGACGCAACGGGCGCGGCACCATAGACCATTTCGGCATGCACGGGCGGGTGGACATACAGGTGGGCACGCTGTCGAAGGCCATCGGCGCGTTAGGCGGATACGTCTGCGGCTCGCGCGATCTCATAGAGTTTCTCTATCATCGGGCGCGTCCGTTCCTGTTCTCGACCTCGCATCCGCCGTCGGTCGCGGCCACCTGTATCGCCGCCTTCGATGTGCTGGAGCAGGAGCCGCAGCTCATCGAAGAGCTGTGGGATAATACGCGCTTCTTCAAGCGCGAGCTGAGCCTGCTCGGCTATAACATCGGCGGCAAAAATACCCCGGCTTCGGAGACGCCGATCACGCCCATCATCATCGGCGAAGGCCGCATAACCATGGAGTTCTCGAAGGCGTTGTTCGAGGAAGGCGTAATGGGAACAGGCATTGCCTTTCCTACGGTCCCGGAGGGCAAGGCCCGCGTACGCACCATTGTCAGCGCGGCGCACAGTAAAGACGAACTCGCGCGCGCCCTGGAGATCCTCAAGCGCGTGGGCAGGCGCATGGGCTTGATCTAGAAGAATTCCTTAGTCAGGTGGCTTGAGTGGGGCTTTTAAAAGCCCAACCAGGATTGGTGTATCCAGCAAGAACCAGGAGAACTACGCATAGCGGGACCGGGCTATCCTGGCGGCGTCCATGCCGGCTAGCAACATGCGCGAGCCAGAGGCCTCCGCGACAGCCGGCCCCGCTGAGCGGGGCCAGCGCTACCTTTCTCCCGTAAAACGCCCAACGACGGGCTTGAGTAGGCTGCGGAAAAAGTCTCTGTATCCACCAAATGCAGATCCCTCGCGGGCTGAAGCCCGCTCGGGATATTGAAAATAAAGGGCCATTACGGCGCGGCTGAAGCCGCGCCCCTTCAAAACAACTGCTCGCTTGGATTTTTCCGCAGCCTGTTGAGTAAGCCACCCGGCCATTCCCACATCTGCTAACTGCGGCAGATGTGGGGCACGGCGAGGCACGGTGGCGCCTCCACGGCGTAAATTATCCCCGCATCTTGGCCGCTTGCGCG
>JBEKQR010000516.1:0-2944 GCA_049519515.1 Candidatus Korobacteraceae bacterium | reverse complement strand
GTGGCGCTGAGGAGCCACCTTCAGGTGGCCAACAACAACGGGGCCGCGTTAGCGACCCCGCCAGCCGCTTTGAGCGGCTCACAACCTAAAGCCCCCGGCTCTGCCGGGGGATTAATTACTCCCTGGTTCCGCCTAGCTCCGAATATTGCTCATCAACTGCTCAATCTCCGCCTTGGTGGCGGCATCCACCGGCAGCCACGGAATCCGGCTGTTGCCGCCGTAGTAGCCATTGAGATCCATGGCGTATTTCAGGGCGGGAATTCCCAACTCGTCGATGCGGGCTGCTGCCCTGGAGATTCGCTCCTGCTTTTCAGCGGCAAGCCGCAGATCGCCATCCTTGAAGGCGGCATAAATCTCGAAGCAGGCGGTGGGCGCGGCGGCGGCGAAAGCAGCGACGGCGCCGACAGCTCCCGCCTGTAATGACTGGAGCAACTGCTGCGCCGCTGCCACCAGCACCTGGAAGCCGGCTGCCTTCTGGCGGACCCTCAACTTGCCAATCGCCTGCACGGCGCTAGACGAAGACGAAGGCTTCGGCGCCCTCAACGCATCCGCTGGAATCAGCTCCCCGGCTTCAGTGCCGGCTGCTGCGGCGGCACTGGCCGCGGCGGCCATCCTCCTGGTAACAGGCTCGAAGCGTTCGGTGACCGTGACAGCACGCTGTACGCCGCGTGTCCCCTCCATTATCGAGCGCAGCTTCTCGACCGCGCCGCTCGCTTCCTCGATTCCGATGATGTTCGCATGCCGGGCGAGCTCGCAAACCACTTCCGCCGGGATGTCGTAGCCGGTCATCAGCGGAGCATTGCCGATCAGCACGGGCAGAGGCGAGCGGTCGGCCACGAAGCGGTAGAAAGCCAGCATATTCGCCGCCCGCATCTGCCGCCCATAAGCATTAGGAGTGCTCACACTGGCGGCGTCGTAGCCGAGAGCGGCGGCATATTCCGTCAGGCGCAAGGTTTCAATGGCGGATTCCAGGCCGGTGCCGGCAATCATCACCTTCTCTGGCGCGGCGCTTTCGATGGCGACTTTCAAGACGTTTCGCCGTTCCTCGGCGCTCAGCAGCGAAGGCTCGCCGACCGGGCCGAGCACTGCCATGCCGGATGCCGGCGTGCGCGAGTAGCGCCCGACATTGTGTTCCAGCTTCTTGTAATAAAGATCGCCGGCCGGGTAGAAAGGAGTGGCAATCGGCAGCAGGATTCCGTTCAGTAGCATCTGTTCACGCCAAGGCCCCCGGCAGATATGTTTTGTCTGCTGAGGGAATTCCGAGGTTCGGGCAGGCAAACGCTGGCAGGCCTGCCGAATGCGCGTCCTCGTTCCACAGTATATAGTCCCGCTCGCCCCCGCTCTTCGCCGACAAATATAGCGCTGGCCTCCAGACCGGGGTCCCCAACAAGCCAACGTAACATCGGAGCTGGGCGGCTGCGGCTTCAAGGCCTCCGGACATATACAATATCGGCGAGGGGTGAACGAATATGAACGTTGGCATTCTGACCGGTGGTGGCGACTGCCCTGGCCTCAACGCCGTAATCCGCGCCATTGTTCGCAAAGGAATTTTCCATTATCGCGATCAGTTCGTGGGTTTTATAGAGGGTTGGCGCGGAGTTCTGGAAAACAACTCCGTCGCGCTGGACCTGAAAGCGGTGGCTGACATTCTGCCCCGCGGGGGAACGATTCTTCGCACCTCCCGCACCAATCCCGCCAAGCGCGAGGGCGGTCTGGAGCAGTGCCTGCGCAACCTGGAGCAGAATAAGGTGGACGCGCTGGTGGCCATCGGCGGCGACGATACCATGGGCGTTGCCTTGAAGCTGAACGAGCGCGGCTTCAAGATTGTCGGCTGTCCGAAGACCATAGACAACGATCTCGCCGGAACCGACCTGTGCTTCGGGTTCGATACCGCGGTGATGATAGCCACCGAAGCCATCGACCGCGTGCACTCGACCGCGGAGTCGCATAACCGCACCATCGTGGTCGAGGTCATGGGCCGCAACGCCGGTTGGATCGCCATTTACTCGGGAATTGCCGGCGCCGCGGACGTGATTCTCATCCCGGAAAAGCCCTTCGATATCGATGAAGTGGCCGAAACCTTGAAGCGGCAACAAAGCCAGTCGGGACGCCGCTATAGCATCGTGGTGGTTGCCGAAGGCGCCAAGTTCGCCGAAACCGGGCATGGCCCGGTCGTCCAGACCGCGGGTAAGGACGAATTTGGGCACGAGCGGCTGGGCGGTATCGGACAGGTCCTGGCGCAGGAAATCGAGAAGCGCACCAAGTTCGAAACCCGGGCTGTGGTGCTGGGACATACCCAGCGCGGCGGCACGCCCACCGCATTCGACCGCGTGCTGGGAACGCGCTACGGCACCGGCGCCATCGACCTGGTGCACAAAGGCGAGTTCGGCAGGATGGTCGCCCTGCACGGCACCGAAATTGTTTCCGTTCCTCTGGCAGCGGCGCTGAGCGTCAACCGGACGGTGGACGACAAATTGATCGCCGTAGCCCAGGGCCTGCAAGACTCCTCGCCAAGTGGCGCCCGGGAGACGAGAAAGGCTGGATAGGGAGAGCTAGCACGTTCTGCGGAACAGTCTCGTGCCTGACATGAAGCGGAGCGGCCAAAGCCGTTCCGCAAGCGCCCTCGGCCGTTAGAGATCCTATCAAACGAAACCGTTGAATCTGCGGCAGTTACAGGCCCGGAATGGGAACGGCGACGGCGCCCGTTTCACCCTGCTTTTCCGGCCAAGCGAGTTTTTGCCGGAACTTGTTACGGAAATTTCACTGTCACAGCGATATTGTGATATAAATCACTTTAGGCAGCTTGCGACAGATTTGACTCGCAATCTTGTGAGCGGCTGGAAACGGGCTGTCGGGATTCCAGAGTGGCTCCGGGAGACGGCGGACCGGTCCGCGTGCCGAGCTTCACTGCGCAGTAAAATGGCGGCGACGGTATCCCGGAAGT
>JBEKQR010000515.1:0-2963 GCA_049519515.1 Candidatus Korobacteraceae bacterium | reverse complement strand
AATGCAGGGGCTAAAGCCCTGAATCCTTTCTGGGACGTTGCGGCACGACTGAAGTCGTGCCCTGATACAACCTTCTCCCCCTCCGTTGTCCTTGCCGACACGCTAAAGGTCAATGCGACACTGAGCATGACCATTCTTGGCAGTGAGAAGTCCGGGTTGGCTGGAGGGTACCTAACCACCGCCCGGTGCCCCACCCTCGCGCCGTGTAGTTCGGCGCCAGGGTGGGCTGTATTGAATCCCACCTTAGCTCCGCGCCATGACAGCATTGGGCTAAACCGCCTTATTGACCGCACGTTCCGGTTTTTCTTAAAGGAGGGATCATGGCGCTCCGCGAAGGTGGGGCACCCTCAGCGACTTGATGATGAGAACCCAGCTTTCGTTCCCGGCTCCAACAACTGGGTGCTTTCCGGCGCTCACACGGCCAGCGGCAAGCCGCTGCTCGCCAATGACATGCACCTGCCGCACCGCATCCCGAATACCTGGTACGAAGTGCATCTGACGGTCGAGGCCGCGGCTGGCGAGGCGGAATCGAGCGGCGCTTATGACGTGGCGGGCGTCAGTTTGCCGGGCGTGCCGTGCGTTATCGTCGGCCACAACCGGCGCATTGCCTGGGGGTTCACCAATCTCGGGCCCGACGTGCAGGACCTGTATGTCGAGACCTTCAACCAACGCGGCGAGTATCTGACTCCGCAGGGTTGGCAGCGGCCGGAGGTGCGGCACGAGGTCATTCGCGTGAAGCATGGACGCGACCGCGCCATCGATGTGGTTGTCACCCGCCACGGTCCCATCATCACCCCGGCGCTCCGGGCGCAGCAGGAGCAAAATCCTCGCCTGCCGGGGGCGCGCGAATCCCGCCAGCTCGCCCTGCGCTGGACCCTCTATGACGCTGCCGCCGCCGCGTTTCTCTTCTTCGATCTCAACACCGCCGGCAACTGGGAGGAGTTTCGCCGCGCCCTTTCCCACATGGCCAGCCCGGCGCAAAACGTTGTTTATGCCGACGTGGATGGCCACATCGGCTATCAGGCAACCGGCCTGATCCCCATCCGCGCGGCCGGAGACGGCAGCCTGCCGGTCGACGGCAGCGACGACGCTCACGAGTGGACGGGCTACATTCCCTTTGACGAGTTGCCGTGGCTCTTCGACCCGCCCTCGGGAATCATTGCCACGGCCAACAACCGCATCACGGCCGACGACTATCCATATCTCATCACCACCGACTGGGGCGGGCCCTACCGCGCCGAGCGCATTCACCACGTGCTGCATTCTGACAAGAAGTTCACCCGCGCCGACATGCTGGCGCTCGAGAACGATATCTACTCCGACCTGGACCGTTTTCTTGCCGAGCGCTTCGTCTATGCCGTTGATCACTGGCCGCAGGCATCGACGCGCGCCCGCCAGGCAGCCGCCTTGCTGCGCCAGTGGGACGGGCGCATGGCAGCCGATTCCGCCGCCGCCGCCATCGAGCGCCACGCGCGCTCCAAACTGTATGAGACTCTGCTGAAAGCCAAGCTGGGCGACGACGCCAAGCAGTATGCCTGGATGAACTCCGGCGCCTGGCTCGAAGACGTCGTATTGCACAGCCTGGCGAGCTGGCTGCCACCCGCTTATGGCAGCTACGAGGAGCTGCTTTCGGCGATGGTGGAGAAGGCGGTGAGCGGCCCCGAGGCGCCGGGCAACCTCGCCGCCTGGCGCTATGGGCGCGACTTCCCGGTCGAGATCGCGCATCCGCTCTTCGGCAAGGTGCCGGTTCTGAAGCGCTGGGCAGGACCCGGCCGCCAGCCCCAGTCGGGCTCGGGCGACACGGTCAAGCAGGTGGGACGCGCCTTCGGGCCTTCCGAGCGCATGACGGTGGATTTCGCCGATTTCGACGCCAGCACCCTGAACCTGGTGGACGGACAAAGCGGAAACCTCTTCAGCCCATACTTCGACGATCAATGGCCGGCGTGGTATGCGGGCACGAGCTTCGCTCTTCCCTTCAGCAAAGCGGCGGAGGAAGGCTCCGCCGCGCACCGGCTGACGCTGGAACCATTTTAGATTTTTGATTTTCGATTTTTGATTGCAAGACAGGTAGCGCAGCTTCCTCATTAACGGCAACCGCTAAACCACAGAGTACACAGAGAAGCACACAGTAAAGGCGGAGGATAGCAACCGGTCGCATTCAAATACATTCAAGCTGCTACTGCCTCCGTGTACTACGTGTCCTTTGTGTTTAAGCGGCTGTGCTTTTGTTTTTCAATCTGAAATCAAAAATCGAAAAATCAAAAATCTAGAACGCTGCCTTCACGTCCACCGCCTGGCCGACGATGTCGATGATGCACGGTTGGTCTTGGGTTCCGGCACATGCGGACGGCGCCAGGGTAGAGCCGTCGAAGCCGTAAGGCACCACTTCCCCGCCCTCGACGACGTACATCACGTTGCGCCCGTTCAGCGGCTGCAGCCAGACCATGCTGGGAACGTCGTCCGTCGCGTCTGAGAGTCCCGCGAAGAAAGCTTGCGGCGGCGTGTTCGCAAACACCTGGCCGGAGGTGGGATTGTAGACATGCAGGCAGCCCGGCGGCTGCGTAAGGCCATGTACATCGGTGGTAATCGCGCAATTGCCGGTAGAGCCGATCCAGATGTTGCCGTTGCTATCGGCGGCCATCACCTTCGGAATTCCCAGGATTGCCTTGCCGTTGTTATCAAGCTTGATCGTTGTAACGGCGGTGAGGGTTGTCGTGTTCACCACCGTCAGCACCCCGTTGCCCGGGTTGGCCGGGTCCTCTCCGGCCACGTAGAGGGTGGTTCCCTGCAACAATCCGACCTGAGCCGCCGTAACCGCCAGCGGCGCTCCTACCACCGTTGGCGGCGCCGGTAGCACCGGCGGTGCCGCTGATCCTGTGGTGGGCGTCATGTCCAACTTCGTCACCTTCGCCTGGGTGCCGCCGTTGGCAGCCCCCGAGCTCAAGACGTACGCAGTCGTAGCG
>JBEKQR010000514.1:0-2975 GCA_049519515.1 Candidatus Korobacteraceae bacterium | reverse complement strand
CTAAAGCCCGCATTTTTGTTGGCTCTGGACGGCGTGGCTCAAGGCACCCCAGCAAGTCAAATGCGGACTTGCTGGGGACCCCGCGAAGCCACGCCCTTTCAAAGCACTATTTTTGAAACAAGTCGGACATGACCCTGTGGGTCACAACGAAAAATGAAAATAGCCGACCGAGCGGCTCCACGTAATTTCAACGACTTACGGCTATTTTCGAAGGAGCTCTAGGGATTTGGGGTTAGAGGTTAGATCAACCATAGAAATGTGATCTGATGTCTTCTAATCCCTAATCCCTAATCCCTAACCCCTATTCCCTATCCCCTATTCAGCCCGCAGGCGGCGAACCGTTTCCTCCAGGTTGCCTTCCTGGAACAAACGAATGCCCGCGATTCCGGCTGCTCCGGCCTCGATGCAGGCCCTGGCATTGGTAAGGTTCACGCCGCCCAAAGCCAGTACGGGAACCGCTTTCCCGGGCGGCGCCGGCGAGCAGGCCTGCCGCAGGATCTCGCAACCGATTCCGGATTGGCGCTCGCGTGCAGGCAGGATTTTTTCGAAGATGGGCGCCAGCACCACCAGGTCTGCTCCCTCTTCGGCCGCCCGGCGCACCTCCGCGACCGAGTGACAGGAGACGGCGACCAGAAGCGCCTCTTCGCGTCGCCCGCTGGCCGCCAGGCGCGCCACGCCGCGCGCCTGCGCCGGTCCCGGATCGGTGGAAGTGAGGTGCACGCCATCGGCCCCGCAGGCCAGGGCCACGTCCAGGCGCGAGTTAATCAGCAGCCTGGTGCCGCTGCCGTGCCGGCGAATGGCGTTCAGCGCGGCTTCCGCCAGTTGCGCCAGCGTCCGCGCCGGCAGGTCTTTCTCGCGCAGTTGCACCAGCTCTATGCCGGCGGCGGCCGCGCGGGAGATGCGCTCCAGAAGCCGCTGTTGGCGCTCCGGCTCGCTGCCCGCAAACTGGCCGCGATCGGTGATGTAGTAGAGCAGCATGGAAGTTGCGCCGCTTTGCGGGCCCTTCGACTCGCTTCGCTCGCTCAGGGCAGACCAAGAACGAGCGAAGCGGGAGCCCGCAGGCACCCGGCAGAAACCGCCTTTGTTTCTGCTGGGGTGAAAGAAATCCCGAGCGAAGCGAGGGATCTCTACAGCGCAAGTTTCAAGTTTCAATTTGCAAGTTGCAAGCAAAATCCGGGATTGCAGCGTTCCGCGGATGTCGTCTGTTGGCGCTTCGGCAGCGCCCAAATGCGGTGGAAACCAGTCGCGAGGCAAGCGTTTTGATTCCCGTATCGAACGCCGATTTTCACAATCTTGGCGGTCGCCTTCCGCCACCAAGGATATAAACTGAGAGCAGCCCGCTGAGCCGGTTGCGTTTGCGGGTAGGGATTCAGATCCGGGAAAAGGAAGGGGAATGATGCTGAGAGCGATTTCGACCTACGTTTACGTGCGT
This sequence comes from Candidatus Korobacteraceae bacterium, assembly GCA_049519515.1. Classification (GTDB taxonomy): domain Bacteria; phylum Acidobacteriota; class Terriglobia; order Terriglobales; family Acidobacteriaceae; genus CAWBRT01. The sequence continues at coordinate 1,543 of JBEKQR010000514.1, read as the reverse complement.
GAGCGGTTGCACCCGGGTCTGCTGGACAATCTGGCGCGGGGCGGAGCGCAGGCCATCGAGGTGCACGCCACCAAGTCGCACTTCGACTACGCCAGCCCGCAGCACATACGCGAGATCGGAGCGTGGTTTAACGGCAATCCCGTCAGCTTCCATTCCATGCATTCGCCCATGTACGCCGAGGACGACGGCGAACGGGGAACTCCCTTGAACATCGCCAGCCGCGACCGCAAGGTCTGCATCCTGGCCATGGACGAGATCAAGCGCGCCCTCGAGGTGGCCGAGCGCGCGCCTTTCCGCTTCCTGGTGCAGCACATCGGGGTGAGCGGCGAGGACTTCGATGAACACAAGTTCGACGCCGCCATGACCTCCATGGAGCATCTCCGGGCCTTCGCCAAGCCGCTGGGAGTGCGGCTGCTGCTGGAGAACATTCCCAACGAACTGTCCACCGCCGCCCGCCTGATCGACTTTATCCAGGTGACGCACATGGATGACGTGGGTGTCTGCTATGACTTCGGACACGCCAATCTTTGCGGAGGCATCGCCGCCAGCTTCGAGTCGCTGAAGCCGTACATCCGCTCCACTCACGTGCACGACAACCAGGGCGACCGCGATACCCATCTCTGGCCCGGCGAAGGCACGATCGACTGGCAACAGGCGATGGAGCTGCTGCGCGGCGTGCCGCAGGCGCCGCCGGTGCTGATGGAAACCGAAGGCGACCCGCAGGGCTCGCCCGAGTTCGAAAAGAAAGTCCCCGGACTGATGCAGGACGCCTACCGCAAGCTGGGTATGCTCTAAATTCGTACCACAGTCGCACATGGGATGAAATCCCACCCAGAAAACATGAAAATAGGAAGGCTATAAGTCGTTGATTTTACGTGTAGCGACTCCTGTTTTCAGGGCAGAGGACACAGAGGAACACAGAGTAATGCCGGTGCTATAGCGAACCTGCTTGGCTCTGTGGAACTCTGTGAACTCTGCGGCTAGATTCGCAGGGTTATTGAAGGAATCGAAGAAAGAAGCGGAATACTGTCTCGACCCGGAGCCGTAACGGCGGTGCGGCGTTTCAGTGTCCCACGAGCGAACGAGAGATTCGCGGCATTTCATCCCCAACCAAGCTGGAAGCTGTCTTCAGCTCTTCGCAGTTCACACGGCAAGAGACCGGGAATGGACCGACTTGGGAAACATTTGTTCCCGCGCCATGCGCGAAGTAGGGCATCAATCTGAGAACCTCGCCGTCGGGCTCCAGCAGCCAGACTGTCCGGTCGGCAAAGTACCGCAAGAGACGCTCGTTGCCGCGATCGGAGACGTCTCTGGCCCAGACAACTTTGGCCGCATCAATGTCGGCCCGGTTGTAGACCCATTCTTCGTCGGGGACGTGCGCTGGCGAGTAGCGGACAATAACGAGCTGCTTCCCGGGCAATGATTCCAGCCCTTGCGCGAGTTGCTGGCGGGCGTCGTAATAGGAAATGTGCGGCTTGAAGGAAAAATAGCGCGCCTCACCGATCAGGAGAGCCAGCGGAATGATGATCATAGCCGCGTTTGC
>JBEKQR010000513.1:0-3020 GCA_049519515.1 Candidatus Korobacteraceae bacterium | reverse complement strand
GTCCGTGCCTCCCGTCGGCCCGGCGACTCCGGTGATGCCCACCCCCAGGGTCGAACGGCAGCGTTTGCGAATGCCCTCGGCCATGGCGGCGGCAACCTGCTTGCTCACCGCCCCGTGCTCGGCGATCATCAGCGGCGGAACGTTGCAGAACTGCGATTTCAGGTCGTTCGAATAGACGACAGCGCCGCCCACGAAGTAACGCGAGCTGCCGCTGACCGAGGTGATGCGCTGCGCCAGCAATCCGCCGGTGCAGGACTCGGCGACGGCGACAGTGGCATCCCGCATCTGCAGGTAATAGCCGGCGATCTTCTCCAGCGACTCGCCCGAGGTGGCAAAGACGGCCTCCTGAAATTCGTCTTCCAGCTCGGAGGCCAGCCGGTCGACCTTGGCCTGCGCCTCCTCCTCCGTCGGGGCCTGCGCGAACAGGTGCAGTTGCACCTCGCCAAAACCCGCCAGAATCGTGGTCTGCACGTCGGGGTACTTCTTGTAAATCGGAGCGGCCCGCGCGTCCGCCTGCGACTCCGGTATGCAGGCCAGCTTCAGCTCCTTGGTGGCCACGAAAAATGGCGGCAGCCAGGCTTGCAGGCGAGACACGCACTCGGTCGTGAACACCGCCTCCAACTCCCAGGGCGGACCGGGAAGCAGAATCACGACCCGTTCCTTGCCCTTGTATTCGGTCTTGAGAAGCTGGCCGGGGGCAGCGCCCTTGGGATTGCGCAGCATCTCGGCGCATTCCAGGATATCGGCCATCTTCTCGTTGTTCTTGGGCATGCCGCCGCGCCAGCGCGAGGCGTAACGGGCGTAGAGAGCGGCTACGATGTCGGGATTGCGGCTCATGCCGAGCCCCAGCGCCTCGGCCACGCACTCCCTGGTCAGGTCGTCTTCGGTTGGACCCAGCCCGCCGGTGAGGATCAGGACCTCGGCGCGCGACAGCGCCTGGTGGATGCACTCGACCAGCAGCTCGCGCCGGTCGCCAACCACCGCCTTGAAGATCACGTCTACGCCGAGTTCGTTCAGCTTCTTGGTGAGAAAAAGAGAGTTCGTGTCTGACCGGTACGGGGTCAGCATCTCAGAGCCGACAGCAACAATTTCCGCATTCACAGCAACAGTGTAGCAAGGGAACAGGGATTAGGGGGTAGGGATTAGGGAATAGGATTTCTGATTTCTGATTTTTTATTTTTGATTTTTAGATTTCAGATTGAACAGGAAGCTGCCGCATGCCCCACATCCGCCTGATTTTGGCAGATGTGGGTGAGATAAAATCCCACATCTGCGAAAGGCGCGCAGATGTGGGGCACCAGCCCTCTTTTCAATCTGAAATCAAAAAACTTAAATAAAAAATCGTTCCTATCCCCAGAGCGGCTGTCCCATGATGCCCCACTCCAGGTGGTGCACGGCATTGCTGGTGGCCAGAATGACCGCTTTGCCGGGAACAAAGGCCAGCCCGACCAGGTTGCTGCCGGAGAGAATCAGCGAGGGTTCGCCCGCGGGCGTGAGCCGGACGATGCCGCGACGTCCGCGCAGCGAGGCGGCGACGTACAGGTTGCCGTCGACATCGAAGGCGATGCCCTGCGGCCGTCCCAGCCCGCGGTAAAACTCGCGCACTGAGCCGTGAGGATCGATTTCGTAAACGGCGTCGAAGCTGGAAATGGTGGGACCGGTGACGTAGAGGTTCCCCGAAGGAGCAAACGCCAGATGATAGGCCGAAACGCTCGGCTCGAGCGTGGCAAAGACGTATATCTGGCGGTCGCGGGCGATCTTGAAGATGGTTCCGCTGCGGTCGCCGACGTAGAGGTTTTCTTCGGGATCGAATGCGATCCCGGTGGCCACGCCCATGCCTTGGGCGTAGGTAGCCCGCGAGCCGTTGGGCGAAACCCGGTACACCGTGCCGTCGTAGCGTGAGGAGACGTACAGGTACCCGGCCGCGTCCAGCGCCAGGCCGGTGGCGTTCATCAGTTCGGAGACGAAAGGCTGGACGGCAAGCCCTGGGCGCACCTTGTAAACCGAAACCGGAACCGCCTGGCCGCGCGCCCCGGAAAAGCTGACGTAGATGTTGCCCTCGGCATCCACCGCCGGGTTGCTCACCGGGTGCAGATCGTCGGCAATTTCGCTGGCCACGCCGACCTTCACCGCGTTGGAAGCCGATGGCGTGCACACCGTCAGCTCGCTGGAGTCCGGACGAACGGGCATCTTGGCCACGATCAAAGTGCTTGAAGCCAAGGTGATACCGGCTTCTGTCTTGCCAATGCGGACCTCGGGCCGGCTGAATTCCTTGCCAATAAGGTGACGCCCGACGATGCGGACCTCTCCGCCAGGCAAGGCAAAAGGCGGATCGATGCCGGTAATGTAAGGCCGGGAGTTCGTACTGCTTTCTTGGGTTTGCGACTTGGCGTTCATCCGCGCAGCGTCCGTGAGAGCGGCTTGGGCTCCGTGAGCTACTTTAGCTTAAGATGCCTGCTCTCAGCAAAAGCTGTAAGACAATAGAGGCGTAAACTCCAGCCCCCAGGTCATCCACTACGATGCCGGTTCCCTCCGGCAGTTTCTCCAGCCGGCGGATGGGCCACGGCTTCAGGATGTCGAAGGCGCGAAACAAGATGAAGCCGGCCGCCAGCGGCTTCCAGGCGAGCGGGGCGAGAGCAAGGGTGAGCAACTGCCCGGCTACTTCGTCTATGACTACCTGCTGAGGATCTTTGGCGCCCGCGGCGCGCGCAAAACGGGTGGCTGCCGGAATGCCGATGGCCGTTACCAAGGCTGCCGCGATGAATGCCGCCAGGCTGCGCTGCGGCGCCGGAATCGCGCTTGCTATCGCCGCCCACGACAGAACGGCGCCCAACGACCCCCAGGTGCCGGGCCCGGGACGTAGCATCCCCACCCCGAAGAAAGTGGCCACCAGCCATGCCCATCGTGGCGGCGCGGCGGCGGGCGGTGTGGCTGTCTCAGCTCGGTTTTCGGTCTTCATTGGGGTAAGTAATGCGGGAGCCATCGGTGTCCGCAGCGTGCTCTGTCTGGCCGCGCTCGCT
>JBEKQR010000512.1:0-3025 GCA_049519515.1 Candidatus Korobacteraceae bacterium | reverse complement strand
CTTTACGACGTTTTGTCTGGAGGAAAAGGAGCTACTGTAGCAGTGGAGTACGAGTATATTTTGCCTTTCTGCTGTGCTGCTTGCCTTGTCTTGCACCTGTTCCACAGCCCGTTCACAGTGGGCGGCAAGAAAACTCCACCCTAAAGTGGAAATTTTCACTAAGCGCTGGCTTTTCTTAGCTTCCAAGAAGGATTGCTGGTGGAGTGGGCTCTGGATAACCTAGCGGGCGTTAGACTCAGCTTCACCGGCGGCTAAGGGATGCCCCAAAAAAGTGCAAGAAGAACGAAGTGAAGCACCGTTGTGGACCGGAGTACACAGAGGATCCTCCGGTCCTAGAGTCATACCTGTGGTTATCGTTCTGTTATTAAAAATTTAACAATGCAGCAACCGAATGCCCAAATTCTCCTATCTAATTTGCCCAGCGGGATTGACACCAGCTAATCGGATAGGCTCGGGTCACTCGTCTTTTCACTGGCTCCGAAACCAGCGGACCAGCCTCTCAACGATGCAGCGTGAACCTGCGCTGCCGTTGCATAAAGGTTAGGCTCCCCAGCAGGAAAAGCCCGGCAGGCGTTCCTTTGCGCCCTCGGCCATCTTGTTGTCTTTAGGGGGGTTGTTGTCGTTTGCAGGTAAGAGCAGTAGCTTGTGCAACCTACCGCATAGGCGCTTTACAGGCGAGCGATGCAGGCCCTGCGGAGCTGTGCACCCGAAGCGCATTGAACATTACTTGGCGCACCCTGAGTGGGCGCAAGAGAGGATTATCGCTGTGAGCGGAAGCAAAATTGACATCACCAAAACCTGGGAAACCAATCCGCGCTGGAAAGGCGTTGAGCGCCCCTATACCGAAGAAGACGTGCACCGTCTACGCGGCACCATCCAGATCGAACACACACTGGCAAAGCTGGGAGCCGAAAGGCTCTGGAACTTGCTAAACCATGAGGATTACGTTCCTACATTGGGCGCCATAACGGGCAACCAGGCAATCGAGATGGTCCACGCCGGGCTAAAGGCGATTTATGTCAGTGGCTGGCAGGTCGCTGGCGACGCCAATACCGCCGGGCAGGTCTACCCGGACCAGAGTCTCTATCCGGTCGACAGTGTACCGGCCATGGTCAAGCGCATCAACAATGCGCTTATGCGGGCTGACCAGATCCATCATTCCGAGGGCAAGAACGGCATCCACTGGTTCGCGTCCCTGGTGGCTGATGCGGAAGCCGGGTTCGGAGGCCCGCTGAATGCCTTCGAACTGATGAAGGCCATGATCGAGGCAGGAGCAGCGGGTGTTCACTTTGAGGACCAGCTATCCTCGGCCAAAAAGTGCGGACACCTGGGCGGCAAGGTTCTGGTGCCCACGGTTGAAGCCGTGCAGAAACTGATTGCCGCGCGCCTGGCGGCCGACGTCATGGGCGTGCCCACCCTGGTGCTGGCGCGCACGGATGCCAATGCCGCCAACCTGCTGACCAGCGACATCGACCCTCGCGACCGCGAGTTTCTGACCGGCGAGCCGCGCACCGCCGAAGGCTTTTACCGTATTCGCAACGGGCTGGACTCGGCCATCGCTCGCGGCTTGGCCTACGCTCCTTATGCCGACCTGATCTGGTGCGAGACGGCAGAGCCGAACCTGGAAGAGGCCCGGCGCTTTGCCGACGCCATCAGGGCCCATTTCCCGGGCAAAATGCTGGCCTACAATTGCTCGCCCTCGTTTAACTGGAAGAAGAAGCTGGACAACGCCGGCATCGCCAAGTTCCAGCGTGAGCTGGGCGCCATGGGTTACAAGTTCCAGTTCATCACCCTGGCCGGCTTCCACGCCCTGAATCTCAGCATGTTCGAGCTGGCGCGGGCCTACAAGCAGGAAGGCATGACCGCCTACTCGCGCTTGCAGGAACAGGAGTTCGGCAGCGAACGCCAGCACGGCTATGCCGCCGTCAAGCACCAGCGCTTCGTGGGCACCGGCTATTTCGACGAGGTCGCGCAGGTGATCACCGGCGGAGCCTCTTCGACCATCGCCCTGAAAGGCTCTACCGAAGAGGAGCAGTTTATGCAGGACGGCTTCCAGGACCTGGCGGCTGCCTAGGCAGCTTTCTCAGAAGCCAGCCGGATTGCACCCCCCGGCAAACGCTAATTCCGCGTTTCCGGGGGCTCCGACTTTCACCCCAACGAATGCTAAGACGGCATTCACGGAGACTCAGAGGACCCCGCCTGCCTCAGGCTCCGCAGCCTTTTTCCGGACCGATCCTCTCCAGAACCAGCCATTAGGGGTGAAAAGCGCTATTAATTCCCATTCCTGCACTTCCCACACTTTTTTCCCATTCGGCCTTCAACTCGGACTTGACATAGACCTTAGACGCGTAGCGTAATGACTGCCAACATCCTAGGCTGTCTAATAGGAGCATTGTTACGATGAATAAGGCGGATCTGGTAGATCGGATCGCAGCCGCCACAGGAGTCAGCAAGACACAGGCAACGGCTGTGATTGAGACCTTTATCAGCAGCGTATTCTCGGCCCTCAAAAAGTCCGAGCGGGTTACCCTGGTCGGGTTTGGGACTTTCTCGATCTCACAACACAGGGCCAGAAATGGACGTAATCCACAGACAGGAACGCTCATCAAGATCGCTGCACGGCGAGTGGCCAAGTTCACGCCGGGCGAAGAGCTGAGGAAGGCCGTCAACCGCAAGTAACGTGATGGGGGTCCCCCAGGAACGCCAATTTTGGGTTTACTGGGGTGACTGACGGCTGGGGGCAACAGCGAGGGGCAATCTTCCCCTCGCTTTTTCTTTTTCGCGGTCGCCGCCCGCAAGGAAAATGGCGGTCCACTGCGCGGTTTGTTGACGCTGCCAACCCGGGCGAGCGTGAGGCGGATGCTCGCCGGGAAAGTGGGTCATGCTCTTGCCGGCTCCGCCTTTGCGCGCTCGTCCGCGGCGGCGGGAACAAAGGATGCATACTCCGTGCGGGCAATGATTTCATCCTGCAGCGCGCGCGTCAGGTCGCAAAAGTAGTCGCTGTAACCGGCGACCCGCACGATCA
>JBEKQR010000511.1:0-3030 GCA_049519515.1 Candidatus Korobacteraceae bacterium | reverse complement strand
GGCGACGCAGCAGTGGAGGCCAGACTTCCATTATTGTTCGATTGTGCTCCACAGCCTAGAGTGACCACTGCCAGGCAAATCAGCGCCACTGCGCTGAGTAGCATCGCTTTTGTCAGGAGCTGTGATTTGTCCATCGGGGACCTCTGAGTCAGAACAAGTCTGGATTTGCCACCACTCGCAGCGGCAGATGGGCGCGAGTGGGGCGACTATGACTCAAAAGGACTACGGTAGAACTAAGTGGCAGCCCCTACGGGGATTACGTTAAGCGTTGTAGAAAGCAGGGCAATTTTTGCTGGTTACGGTGGTGAAGGGAAACTATGTGCCCGAATGGAAGTCGAGCCGCTGATCCTGGGACGGTTCGCGAACAGGTCTTTCGTACACAGCCGGGACGGGTGTTGCCCTGGTGCAGGGGATCTAAGGAACAGGGGTCATGGCGAAGCGCTATCACGGCGCGCCTGATCCCTGATCCCTAAACCCTAAACCCTAACCCCTGACTCAGAACTGAATATCGAACTGCTCCTGGTGGACCAGGGCATCGCTCTTGACGAGGATGGGGCGGCCGGCCAGGTCTTCCATTTCGCTCAGCCAGCGGCCGTTGTTGCCTTTCAACTCCTTGGCGACCTCCGGGTTGACGCGCAGGGTGATGTCGGCGGCCTGCAGGTGCGGCCGGATCTTGCGCAGCTCGGCGTAGATCTCGTTGCAGACGGTGGTCACCGACTTGACGAAGCCGCTGGCCGAGCAGTACGGGCAAGGCGAGCCCAGCGTGCGCTCCAGCGACTGCTTGACCCGCTTGCGAGTGATGGCCACCAGTCCGAAATCGTTGAACTGCAGAACCTTTGACGGAGCGCGGTCGGCCTTCAGGGCTTCTTCCAGCGTCTGCATCACCTTCTGCCGGTTCTTGCGCTCGTCCATGTCGATGAAGTCGATGACGATGATGCCGCCCAGGTCGCGCAGGCGAATCTGGCGCACGATCTCCTTGACCGCGTCGCAGTTGGTCTTGACGATGGTGTCTTCCAGCCGCGCCGTCTTGCCCACGTATTTGCCGGTGTTGATGTCGATGGCCACCAGCGCCTCGGTCTGGTTGATGACGATGTAGCCGCCGCTCTTCAGCCACACCTTCGACTTGAGCGACTTGTTGATCTCTTCCTGCAACCCGAACTGCTCGAACAGCGGCGTGGGCTTGGTGTAGAGCTTGATGCGGCGCACCAGGTCGGGCTGGAAGCGCGAGGCAAAGCGCACGGTGCGCTCGTACTCGGGCTCGCTGTCCACCCAGATCTGCGAGAAGTCGTGCGTGACCTGGTCGCGCAGGATGCGCTCCACCAGGTTGAGGTCGTGATAGATCAGCGCCGGCGAGCGGCTGTTGTCGACGCGGTTGCGGATCTCGCTCCACAGGTGCTTGAGGAAGCGGATGTCGGCGCGCAGTTCGTCCTCTTTGATGCCGGCGGCGGCGGTGCGCACGATGAAGCCACCATGGCCGTTCTCGCGCTCGCTGGCCACGATGCGCTTCAGGCGCTGCCGCTCTTCTTCCGAGCTGATCTTGCGCGACACGCCCACGTGGTTCACGGTCGGCATGTAAACCAGAAAGCGGCCGGGCAAGGCAATGTGGCTGGTGATGCGCGCGCCCTTTTTGCCGATGGGCTCCTTGGCAATCTGCACCAGAACTTCCTGGCCTTCCTTGAGCAGATCGCTGATCAGCGGCGCGTGGCGCGCGGCGTCGCGGCGCGTGCGCATCGGACGTCCGCCGCGGCGCGCCTGGCGGTCGCGGCCGGGGCGCTCCGGCAAGGGCCGACCGGCCCGCTGCTGATAAGCCGCGGTTGCGGAGGGACCGCGCAGTTCGGCGCGTCCGTTATCGCCGGCGGGCGGCTGCGCCTCCAGTTCCCCGTCCTCTTCTTCGCCGCCGGCCAGAATCTCCGACTCTTCGAATTCGTCGCCCTCTTCTTCGTCGTCGAAGTCGTACTCGGACTCGCGCAGCGCGTGCTCTTCATCGGCCTCGCGCACGGTATCGCCAAACACCTCGCCGCCATTGGATGACTCGCCTTGGCGGCTATAGACCCGCTCCTCGGTTTCCTGCTGCTCCGCCGTATCGAAGTGCTCTGTATAGGAAGGCATGTCGGTCTCTTCCCCTTCGAGCTCTTCGTGCACCACCGGGCCGCCTTCGGGCGAGTAGCCTCCTGCCTGGTGAACCGGACCCTTGTCCTCGTGCGCAGGCTGGAAGGGCGGAACCGCCGGTGAAGCCGATGGCTGCGCGGCAATCCCGGCATTGGGCGCTGGTTCCGAGGCTTCCTGAGGCGCGTTCTCCATATCGTGGCGCGGCTCTGGTCTTGCGCTCGCGGAGTCCCCAGCAAACGCCGTTGTTGCAGTTGCATCTTCCTGGATTTCTTTGCGTTGCCGGGTTCGCGGCCGGATTGGAACCTCGTCATCTACAAACGGCTCCGGTTGACCAAGCGCCGCCTCGGCCTCGGCGCCGCTTCGGAGCGCAGCCGCGCCCGGCTCCGGCAAACCGGCGTAATCGGGAACCGGCTCTGCTGGCTTGGGCTCGGCAGCTCCGCCTGAGTAAGCGGCGGTTGGCTCGGAGGTGCTGTGGCCGGAGATGACTGTCGTTGGAGCTTCAGGCTCGGGCCCAGAGATGACTATCGTCTCTGCGCTCGCCTGCTCCGGCATCGGCTCCTCGGCCTTGGCGGCGGGCTGCGCGTCTGGCGCAGCTACGGAGGCCGCCCCTGCCTCCACACGCGCAACATCGGCGCTTGCAGGCGAACCAGGCTGATGGCGGTATTTCGAAATGGATTCGCCGGGCAGAACGATGGGCGTGTAGTTCTTGGGAAGAGCGAAATCCTCTTCGGAGCGCGGCGGGCGATCGTGTCCACGCTCACGGCCGCGATCACGATCGCGATCGCGACCGCGTTCACGATCACGGCCGCGGCCGCGGAAATCGTCGCGGCGGGAAGCCGGTGATTGGAACTCCGGGCGCGGTTCCGGCGCCTTGTCCTCGTGGGACTCGCCCTCGGCGCCGCGGGTGTAGCGCGCGATGGA
>JBEKQR010000510.1:0-3036 GCA_049519515.1 Candidatus Korobacteraceae bacterium | reverse complement strand
TCGGCATCCTGCAAGGGCGGCAGCGTTCTGTGCCAGTCAAGCAGTTTTTGCAGTCTTGGAGCTAACGCCGCGGCTTCCGGGACCCGAATGTCGTCAACCGTGTTGGCACGCGCGCCAGCCTGCAATTGGATAGCGGCACTCAGCAAATCCGGATTGGCGGGGTCTTTGGCAAGCGCCCGGAGAACCATCTCGCGTGCGCCCTGCACTTCTCCCAAGCGCCAGCGCAGCAGCGCGAGCTGGGCGATGGCGTGGCCGTCGCCAGGATTGAGCTGCGCGACCGTCTCATAGGTGGAACGTAAGCGCTGGACGTCGTGAGTGGCGGCGGCCAGGCGAACCAGCAGCGCCTGTTCGGCGCCTCCGGTGCGATTGCCGGCGAAGGCCTCCGCCGCCAGGGACATGGCCCGGTGCAGCAAGCCCAGACGCTCGTATGCAATCGCCACTTCGCGCTTCACCCAGAGAACCGTCGGGAAATCGTGTTCGAGGCGCTCGAACTGCTCCAAGGCGGCCTGGTCCTGCCCCTCGTCGAACAGCAGGCCGGCCAAAAACTTGCGCGCCACAAACTCGGCGGGAGAGGAGACGTTAATGTTTTCCAGAAGCTGGCGCTGGCGTTCGCTTTGCCCGCGTTCGCGGTAGTAGTCGACCTGTTCCCAGAGCGCTTCGCGATTGGCCGGGTCAAGTTTGAGCGCCCTTTGCAAGGCGGAAAAACGGCAGAGCTGGTTGGCGCAGGCGCGGCTGAATTCAACCCAGACCTCGGCGCTGTTGGCCTGGTTGGCATAGCGCTCCAGGGTGGGTTGGGCTTCCGGCTTGCGCGCCGCCAATTCGAGCGTCCCGGCAGCATGCAGCGCTTCCAGCGATCCGGAGCCGTAGGCGGTTGCCGACTCTGCCGCCTCCAGGAACAGCGGAGACTGTGGCAGGGACGGTAGAACTGTCTCCCCTTCCGCGCGTGCAATTTCGCGCAGCAGGCGCGCCGCTTCCGCCCTGAGCGCCTGTGATTGTCCGCTAGCGGAGGCAACCGTCTTGAGCCAGCCGCTAAGCGCTGAACGGTCGGTCAGGTAGATTCGCAGGTTGAAAGCGCGGTCGAGCAGCACAGCCCGATAGCTATCGCTTTGCGCCCGCTCGAATTGCATTAGCAGGCTGGAAAATTGGGCATCGTAGGGCGTGGCCGATGGGCGTGCGCTCTGCGCCAGCACAGGAAGGCAGAGAGACAAGAGTAGGCAAGCCACCAACCCGGGCCCCCGGCAGACGCTGATTTTGCGTCTGCTGGGGTGGAAGCCGGAGTTCCTGAAGACCCTATCTGTCACAATGCCTGGACACCTCTCCCGCTCGGTACGGCAAACCAGAGTCCGGCCGCCCCGGAAGTCGCCGGGGTGAGCAAAGCGTATGCGGGCCGCCAGGAACGTTTATTCCTGCGGCCCGCTTGGCCCATCTGAGTCAATCTCCCTCCCAGGCGTTCCCCCAGGAAGTTTTTGCCCGAAAGTTCGCCGGCTCAGTCGAATGGGGTTCTTAAGCAGCAGTTTGCCGATATCCCCGGCAAACAGGAATGCGAAGGAAGACCTAATTGATTGAGGAGGAAAGCCTTAGACAAGGGGCGGCGAGAGCTTCGCTGGTACTAGGACTGATTAGGAATTAGTGTGACCGTTTTGTATCAGGGCACGACTTTACCGTTTCAGGTTTCGCATTGCCGGTCTTCACGAGCAAACGTGAAACCATGGAAATGGCCTGCCGAAATCAGCGAAGCCAGTGTAGTACCTATGGTTTGGCGACCGGAGAGTCCGGTCCCGCGCTCTTGTTTTCATCGGCGCGTATGGCGCCCCGCTCATCGGAAAAGAAGGACCGATGCTGCGGAGAAGGCTGCGGCAGGGCGTCCATCCACAGGGCAAAGCCTGCGCCCGTGCCTTTGAACCTCACCTTGTAATCCCTGCGGTTGGGATCGGTCATCCGCTTGGTAAATGTGCCGGTACCGACCAGCGACGGCAGCGTGGAAGCATACCGGCCATGCTTCTGCTTGTAAACTTGTTCCGCCCTCAGAACCACCCGCATGTAGCCCAACGCCACCGCCTCCGACCGCGAGCGCGCCGGATCGCCGGCAAACTGCGGGCGGTACTCTTGCTGCCCGGCAGGCGCGGAGGCCGCGTTCGTTTGGGCCAGCGCTATTGCGGAACTAAGTACCAGGGCGAATCCGAGACAGGACAATTTCAACAGTGATTTCATTGAGACTCCTTAAATGCCCTTGCCAGTGGGGTAGTATGATGTCCTTCGGTACAATGTACCTTAGGACTAATCCCAACGAATCAATGACTTTGAAAAACGCCTCCAGAAGGCTATGCTAAATGCAGATATTCAGGACGGAAATATGAAACCTTCTTCTGCCAAGAGGGCCCTGATCCGTATTGCCGTGGTCGAGAGCGATCCGTTGCGTTTTATCGGCTTCCGCGCCCTTTTCGACTCCGAACCTGAACTGGAGCTGCACGCCGTAGCGGCGGCGGAAATCGCCAGCAGAACCGACATCGACCTTATCATGCTGGGCAGCCGCGGCGCGCAAAACCTCTTCGATTTGATGGCCGGACTGAAAGCCTCGCGCCCCGACCTGCGAATCCTGGTCACGGGGATGGGCGCCGACGACGAGACGATTCTAAAGGCGCTGGCGGCCGGGGCCAAGGGTTATGTCGACGAGGCCGCTTCGCCGGCCGAGTTCGCCCAGGCCATCCGCGTCGTCAACCAAGGTTCGGTGTGGGCGCCAAGGCGCGTGCTTTCCATGTTCATCGAGCGGGTTACCACGTCGCCGGGGAGGATTTTCCCGGCCGGCCGGGTGGTCTTTACCGATCGCGAAAAGGAAGTGCTCGAACTGCTGGTTGCCGGGCGCTCCAACAAGGAAATCGGGGCCGTGCTTGGCATCGAAGAGCGTACCGTGAAGGCGCACGTGGCCAAGCTGATGCGCAAGGTGGGGGTGCAGAATCGCATTGCGCTCTCGGTCCATGCCATCACCCACTCGCTGGTTGTCAATCGCTAGCCTGACTTGATGAAATAAAAGCTGCC
>JBEKQR010000509.1:0-3066 GCA_049519515.1 Candidatus Korobacteraceae bacterium | reverse complement strand
TGGTGGTGAGCTGGATCTTCGTCTGGCGCATGGTGCGCATTCCACTGCGGCGGCTGCAATCGGCGACGCAGAAGCTGATGGCGGGAGAACTGGGCTACCAGACCGACGTTGCTTCCAACGACGAAGCCGGCAGCCTGGCGCTTTCCTTCAACCAGATGAGCCTGGAATTGCGGCAGGCGCGCGAGGAGGTCACCTCCTGGGCGCGTACCCTGGAAGAACGAGTGGCGGAGAAGACCCGCGAATTGCGCCGCGCCCACGAGCAAATGATCCGGGTGGAAAAGATGGTGGCCATCGGCAAGATGGCCGCCGTAGTCGCGCATGAGGTCAACAATCCGCTGGCCGGCATTTTGACCTACGCCAAGCTGATCAAGAAATGGGTCACCCGCGGCCTCCGCGATCCGGCGCAGCAGCAGGAGGCCAGTGAGTGCCTGGACTTGATCGCCAGCGAAAGCCGCCGCTGCGGCGAGCTGGTAAAGAACCTGCTTACCTTCTCCCGCACCGCCCCCATGAACCTGGAGAAGCACAACGTCAACGAGATCATCGCGCGCTGCGTGCGCCTGGTGGAGCACAAGGCCGGGCTCACGGGGATTCAGCTCCAGGTGGATACGGACCCCGCCATCCCGGTGATCTACTGCGACGCCGCGCAGATCGAACAGGTGCTGCTGGCGCTCAGCGTGAATGCCATCGATGCCATGCCGAAAGGCGGCAACCTTTGGATCAGCAGCCGCTCGCTTCCCAGTGACGAAATTGAGCTGCAGGTGCGCGACGATGGCGTGGGGATTCATCCCGACCTGCTGCCCAAGCTGTTCGAGCCGTTCCTTACCACCAAGGAAGTGGGCAAAGGAGTGGGGCTGGGGCTGGCCGTCAGCAAGGGAATCGTCGAACGCCATGGCGGCCGGATCGAATTGCAATCCCAGTTGGGAGTCGGGACGACGTTCCGCGTCATTCTTCCGCTGGACGCCCGCATCTCCCTGGAGGGCCAGGCCTTGACCAAAGCCGCGACCGGCGAGTAGGCGGCCATCCCGGCCCCGAGCCAGCGGAAGCTGGGCAGGAAAAGTGTAAAGGACAGTGCCATGACGGAAATCAAGGGACGCATGCTGATCGTGGACGATGAGTTGAGCGTGCGCGATTCGCTGAACAAATGGTTTCGCGAGGAAGGCTACGAGGTGGGAACGGCGGAAGACGCCGCCCAGGCGCTGCTGCTGCTGGGGCAGCAAAATTGGGACGTGGCCCTGATCGACATCAAGATGCGCGGCACCGACGGCATCGAGCTGCAGCGCCGCATGCACGAGATCGATCCCAGCCTGGTGGCCATCATCATGACCGGCTATGCCTCGGTGGAGACCGCCGTCGCCGCCATGAAGAATGGCGCCCACGACTACGTGACCAAGCCGCTGGACCCGGAGGAGATCACGCTCAAGGTGAGCAAAGCTCTTGCCCAGCGGCGCATGGAGCAGGAGAAGACCCGTTTGGAGCGGGAGAACGTGCGCCTGGACCAGGAGAACACGCGGCTGCGCGAAGAGCACGATGAGAAAGTCCGGCCCAGCGAGATCATCGGCAACAGCGCAGTGATGCGGCGCGTTTTCGAAGCCATCAAGACCGTCGGCCCCACCGAGACAACCGTGTTGATCACCGGCGATAGCGGGACAGGGAAGGAGCTGGTGGCGCGCGCCATCCATTACGCCAGTCCGCGGCGCTATCTGCCCCTGGTGGTCATCCACTGCGGCGCCTTGACCGAGACGCTGCTGGAAAGCGAGTTGTTCGGGCACGAAAAAGGCGCGTTTACCGGCGCGCAGTATCGCAAGAAAGGCAAGTTCGAGATCGCCGAGGGCGGCACCGTCTTCCTCGACGAGATCGGCGACATCAGCCTGAAGACCCAGACCGACCTGCTGCGCGTCCTGCAGGAGCGGGAGATCAACCGGGTCGGCGGCAACCAGCAGATCAAGGTGGATTTCCGTTGTGTGGCAGCCACCAACAAGCCGCTGGAGAAGCTGGTGGAGGAGGGCCGGTTCCGGCCGGATCTGTTCTATCGCCTGAATGTCTTCCGCATTGAGCTGCCGCCACTGCGCGAGCGCCGGGACGATATTCCCGCCTTGGCCGACCACTTCATGCGCAAGTTCTCCAAGGAGATGAACAAGCGCCTGGTGCGCATCTCGCCGCCGGCCATGGCGCTGCTGCAACAGCAGAGCTGGCCCGGGAACATCCGCGAGCTGGAGAACGCCATCGAGCGCGCCATGGTGGTGGCCCACGAGCCGGAGCTGCGCGAGCAGGACTTCACCCTGGCCAAAGGGCCCGGGGCAGCTATGGCGGGCCTGGACGGCCGCACCCTGGAGGATATCGAAAAAGCGCACATCCTCAAGGTTCTGGAAGAGTGCGGCGGCAACCAGACCCGGGCGGCCGAGGTCCTGGCCATCGACCGCGTCACTTTGCATCACAAGCTGAAGAAGTACGGCTGGTCCAAGAACGTCATGCCAGTCGGCCAAGCCAGATGAAGTTCCTGCAACTGGTTCCAATCGGAGCGCCGGATTTCGAGTTGCTCGACTGGCTGCGCCGGGAGCTGAGCGAAGGCTTCCGCATACCGTGCGGAATCGAGGCGCCGCTCGACCCGGCCTTTGCCTACCATCCCGAGCGCGGCCAGCACCACTCCAGCGAACTGCTGTCGGCCCTGCAGGAGAGGTATGCCAGACGCAGGACATGGCGCCTGCTGGGCGTCACCGAGCTTGACCTCTATATCCCCATCCTGACCTTTGTCTTCGGCGAAGCCCAGATGGGAGGACCTTGTGCGGTGGTCTCTTATCATCGCTTGTGCCAGGAGTATTACGGGCTTCCGCCCGACCGCGACCTGCTGGCGCGGCGTTTGCTGACCGAATGCGTGCACGAGCTGGGCCACACGCTGCAGCTTGCCCACTGCCAGGATTACGAGTGTGTCATGGCCTCATCGCACGCCGTGGAATGGATCGACCTCAAGCGCTGGACCTTCTGCCGCGCCTGCGCCGCCAGGGCACAGGCGAATTACTAGACGTAAACGCAGGGACTGAAGCCCAGATTCAACAAGACCCGCCTTCG
>JBEKQR010000508.1:0-5232 GCA_049519515.1 Candidatus Korobacteraceae bacterium | reverse complement strand
TGTCATCTGCACGGGGAAATCCCTCTTTAAGACATGGAGCCCGCAACATGGAACCTAAGAAGAAGGAACCCAAGCAGAGCACCAAGGCTCGCGTGACGCAGAGGAAGCCGCGCAGGCCCGCGACCGGCTGGTCAAATTGGGCGCTTCCGCTAAACCATCCGATCTCAGGAAACATTAGGGCGAATCAGGTATCGGTGTAATCGTAAATTCTTCCGATGTCATGCTGAGCGGCACTAAGTTAATCCGCACTCACACTAGAGTTGTTTCACCGTTGGCATACCCGCTCCGCGGAGCGGGTTGTATGAGGGCACGACCTCAGTCGGGATTGTGTATTTCACGCAAGTTGGTACAATCCTGATCCATGCCTCGTTTTTCATTGTCTGACATCATCGGCGTTGCCGGTATTGTGCTCGCCGTCGTCCTCGTCGTACTAGACAAGGCGGGCAAATTGAAAGGCCATTGGCTATTCATTCTGCTCGCTGTCGCAGCGTTTATGACGTTGTTTATTGCCATTGGCAACCCTTGGGTCATGGACGCCCCACTCCGGTGGAAGATATGGCGCGGCATGTTGATGTTTTGTATCGTCGTTCTTACATACAGCGGTATTGCACTTTGGATTTCTCCGGTTACACAGACAGCTAAGGAACCCGCCCCGCCACCCGCGATTAAGAAAACGCCTAGTTTTCTTTTCGTCTTCGGTGCTCCATTGGGAGACAACCACTCTGCTACGTGGATAATGATGCTGTTACATTACGGGCCGGAATCCGCATACAACTGCAACGTTGATTTCTACGACGACGACCGCAAAAACATAGAGCACTTATGGTTAGTTGAGCACCCCAACACGCCCTTTTTGCCGCCCGCACGATTCGATGAATCTCAAAAACGACTATATGTGGCGGAGGCAGGGCCAGAGGGAGGGACGAGAAACAATTTTACGTGGACTCCCATCAATCCAAACAGTCAGCACTATACGGTATCGATAAGTTGCCGAGACGGTGTGTTTACGGAAAAGTGGGAGGCAGCGAGAGTCGATGGCGTATTACGAGCCAAGATCGTAATTGAGCGCGGCCCCGAATGGGTAAGGAAAAATCCGCAGGAAAGCCCTTTAGTATTCAAATGCGAAGACCCAGAATTTGTTAGTACGGCCCTCGCTACAGCGTTTCCGGTTCAGAGATCGGGAGTGATTACACATCCGGGATGGAAGCCAGACTATAGAGTTGAGGTACCAATGGCTATCATCGACCCCAATGGAAACGTACAAGTAGCGTCTGGTATCAAGCAGCCGGACGGAAGCACGCGCACGGATTTCGGATGTTGGAACATTCTGTCAAAGCATTTCGGAGGCAATCCAAATTGAGGGGATTTAATCAGGCCGTGCCCTGATACGAAGCGCACTCGCCTTCGCCGGGCAAAGCACGATTAACTCACCACAATTCCGGCATAGCCGACCACCAGATTGCGGTCTCCGGAGACGTCGCCTGAGGTGGCGTACTTTACCAGTTCCGCCCGGCTGGCGCCCAGTTCGCAGGCGGCGCTGAGCATGGCGACCGCCGGCCCGAATCCGCACATGCTGATCTGCTCACGCTGCACGGTTTGCCAGAGCCCGGCAGGATCGAGCGCCAGCATCCGGTCTATCGCCATACGATCTTTGGCGCGGGTGCGCGTGTCGTCCTCATAGTGGTTCATATCGCTGGAGGCCACGATCAGAACTTCTCTCTCCGGCAGCGCCCGCAGGACGCTGGCAATCTTCGCGCCCAGCTCGGTCAGCAGCTCCAGCCGGCCAGCGCCGACGGCGATCGGCACAAAGGCAAACTCCGGCGCCAGTTTCTGCAGGAACGGAATCTGCACCTCCAGCGCGTGCTCGCCGGCGTGGGCGCTTTCGTCTTCCCGCAGCGCCGGGAACTCGCGCTTGAGCTGCCCGGCCAATTCACCATCAATGGCGGCCTCGCCCAGCGGCGTGAGCCAGCTCCCGCTGCTCATGATGGCCAGCGGCTCTCCCATTCCGGTGTGGTTCGGGCAGAGCATGAGGAAGCGCCGGGGCATTTCGAGGCGGGCGTAAACCGCGCCGGCAACGTGCCCGGAGTACACGTAGCCGGCGTGCGGAACCACGCAGCCCAAGGCGCGAATCTTCTCCGGCACTGCGCCGGGACCCGAGAAACTTGTCCAACTCCCGCCGCAGCGCCTCCGGATTCGCCGGATAGAACTGCCCCGCGACCGCGGGGTGCCGAATCGGAGAGCTCATGACTCCCTCCGGGAGATTTAAGATTTTTGATTTTTGATTTCAGATTGAGTACGGGGTTCTCGTAGTTCAATCTGAAATCACAAATCAACAATCAAAAATCGTAAGTAAACGCTATTCTCTATTCTCTGATCCCTTCAACTCCCGGTAAAGCGCCGCCATTTGCTCCAGGGGAACGGTCTCTGCCCTGGCTCCGGGCTCGATGCCGGCGGCCGGCAAGGCCTTGCGCAGGACAGCCGGGTTGAAATGCTGGCGCAAATTGCTCGACAGCATCTTGCGCTTCTGCGCGAAGCTGCGCTTCAGAAACTCTATAAACCCATGCTCGTCCACCTGCAATTCGGCGAAGCGCGGGGCTATGTCAATCCGGAGCACCGCCGAGTCCACCTCCGGCGGCGGGCTGAAGGCCCCCGGCGGCAGGGTGAACAGCTTTTCGACGCGTCCCGAGAGCTGGGCGGTGGCCGAGAGCAGGCCGTAGTCGCGCGTGCCCGGAACGGCGGCCAGGCGGTCGGCCACTTCCAGTTGCACCATGATTACGATGCGGTCGAAATAATCGCGTTCGGTCAACAGCCGCAGCAGAATATCCGAGGTGATGTAGTAAGGCAGGTTGCCGACCACCCTGGCTTTTGGCTGCTCGCTCGGACGCAGGTCGCGCAGTGGCCCCCGGCGGTTGCCGATCATGGTCCGAATATCGACGGTCAGGATGTCGGCTTCGATGATCTCGACGTGCGGCAGGCGGGTAAACTTCATGCGCAATTGCGCCGACAGCAGACGGTCGCACTCGACCGCCACCAGGTGTCCCGCGCGGGTGGCCAGCAGATCGGTCAGCGCGCCGCGCCCCGGCCCGATTTCTATGACGGTCAGTTGAGAGACATCGCCCAGCGCCTCCACGATGCTGCGCCTGGCCTGTTGGTCGACGAGAAAATGCTGGCCGAGCTTCGGTTTGCGTGGGACACGTTGCGGCACCACCGCTCCCTTGGACATGTTGCCTTCCCTTCTTCACCCCATCAAGAGCAACAACCTCGGTTGCCGGGAACCTTTGCCGTCGCTGCTTGGAGCTTGTTTCAAAAAAGTGCTCTGGACAGCGTGACTCCCACCCCATCGCGCCAGAAGAGGGCGCGCTGGGGACCCCGGTAAAGCCACGCCCCTGCAAAGCATTTTTTGAAACAAGCTCTACTAAACCCCGCCAGCGGCGTATTCTGGGTGTTGGAGATCGCAAATGCACATTGCGTTTGCCGCATCGGAGTGTACTCCGTTTTCCAAGACCGGTGGACTGGCCGACGTCATGGGCTCGCTCCCGCGCGCCCTGGCTGCCCAGGGACACCGGGTGAGCGTCTTCCTTCCCAAGTACCGCCAGACCCGTCTCGACAACCCGGGGCCCGCGATTGTCGTCTCTGCCGGGCCGGGCAGATGCGTGGTGCGCAGCATCACCGTACCGTTCGACGACCGTTACCGCTTCTGCTCCATCCTCGACGGCGGCATTCGCCACAACGTGCAATTCTACTTTATAGATTATCCGCCGTTCTTCGACCGCGAGGGGCTCTACGGAACGGCGCTGGGCGACTACCATGATAATGCCGAGCGCTTCGCCCTGTTCTGCCGGGCGGTGATTGAAGGCAGCAAGATCCTGGGAACGCCGGACTTATTTCACTGCCACGACTGGCAGACAGCGCTGGTTCCCATCCTGCTGCGCACCCTGTATCACGACGATCCGGCCCTGCGCGCCGTGCCCACGGTTTTCACCATCCACAACATCGGCTACCAGGGCCTGTTTCCGCCGGAGACGCTGCCGCTGCTGATGCTTCCCTGGGACCTGTTCACCATCAGCAAACTGGAATTCTTCGGCAAGGTGAACCTGCTGAAGGGCGCTCTGGTCTATTCCGATTTCATCACTACCGTGAGCCGCAAGTACAGCCAGGAGATTCAGACCTCAGAGTACGGCTTCGGCCTGGAAGGGGTGCTGCGCAACCGCTCCGGCACCATCGCCGGCATCCTGAACGGGGTGGACTACGAGCAGTGGAACCCGGAGACGGACCCCCACCTGGCCGCGCACTACAACGCCGACTCGCTTGAAAACAAGGCGGTCTGCAAGCGCGACCTGCTGGCGCAATTCGGCGCCGAGGTGGCGCCGGAATTGCCGGTGGTGGGCATCGTCTCCCGCTTCGCGGCGCAAAAGGGCTTCGACCTCATCTCGCATGTCGCCGGCCGCCTGGCGCGCGAAGAGCTGGTGTTCGCCATCCTCGGCAGCGGCGACCGGCCCTACGAGGAGCTGTTCCGGCAGCTCAACCGGCAGTTTCCCAGCAAATTCCTGGTGCGCATCGCCTACGACGAGCCGCTGGCCCACAAGATCGAGGCGGGCGCGGACATGTTCCTGTTGCCCTCGCACTACGAGCCCTGTGGGTTGAACCAGATCTACAGCCTGCACTACGGCACCGTGCCGGTGGTCCGCGCCACCGGCGGACTCGACGATACAGTCGAACCATGGGACGCGGCCACGGGCAAAGGCACCGGCTTCAAGTTCGCCGAAGCCAGCGGCGAAGCCATGCTGGAGACACTGCGCGCCGCCCTCACCGCCTTTCGCGACCGGCCCGCCTGGCGAAAGCTGATGCGCAACGGCATGGCGCGGGACTTCTCCTGGACGGCTTCGGCGCGCGAGTACGTCAAGGTCTATGAAAAGGCCCGCGCCATACGGGGCGGCGCCACGCCGCAGAAAGAGTTGGCGTCGGGCGGGTCTTAGAATCTGTCCAGAAACTTGGCACTTGCTCGTTTTTCTTTGGATTATGTGGAAGCCCACGGCTTTAGCCGTGGGAATCAAGGCATCAAGTCTGAAGCGGCTTTAGCCGCCGTGCCGATGTATCCACAGCGCCTAAGGGCGTTTTGTTATTGAGCTTTGCTTCCCACGCCTAAAGGCGTGGGCTTCCACCTAGCAATTCACAGTTCTTGGACAGATTCTAAGGGGAATTACCATGGACAAAATTACGACAGCAAGAGAG
>JBEKQR010000507.1:0-3094 GCA_049519515.1 Candidatus Korobacteraceae bacterium | reverse complement strand
CCTGCAGCGCGCCCTCCACGTCGCCTTTGGCGCGGCGCGCAATGCCCCGGTTGTAGAAGGCGTCGGGATCGTCTGGCTTAAGCCGGATCGCCTCGTTGTAATCCTGCAACGCGCCCTCCAGGTCGCCTTTGTCGCTGCGCGCAACGCCCCGGTTGATGAAGGCGTCGGCATAGTCTGGCTTAAGCCGGATGGCCTCGTTGTAATCCTGCAGCGCGCCCTCAACGTCGCCTTTGTCGCGGCGCGCATTGCCCCGGTTGTTGAAGGCGACGGCATCGTCCGGCTTAAGCCGGATCGCCTCGTTGTAATCTTGCAGGGCGCCCTCCACGTCGCCTTTGGCGCGGCGCGCAACGCCCCGGTTGATGAAGGCGTCGGCATGGTCCGGGTTGAGCCGGATCGCCTCAGTGTAAAATCGCAGCTCCTCATCAACATCGGTAGCAGCAAACCCTCGCTCGAACCATTGCTGGGCTGTCAACTCTTCTTCTCGTACCGCCGGAGCCGCGTTAGCCGCAGTTCTCTGTTCTGTAGCGGCTCGCTGTGCGGACAGAGATGCCGGGTGCAGTACCGCAGCCAGCGGCACATTCAGGAATCTGCCACGCAAGCGGTCCATGGCTTCCATAAAGTAATCTGACGGGATGTTTAGTCCAGTGTAGCCCTTGAGCGCCGCCAGCTTGCCAGTGAGTTGACTAGCGATTGTAGGCGTACCGAAGTCAAACCCTTCCAGCATCAGCGGGATGATATTGCGTTGGCTCGCCAGGGCAGTCTCTATCTCGCGACGCAACCAATCTGCCGGGTCGTCGCAACGCTCCAGCGCGGAGGGGGTGAGCAGGGCGAGGAAATGCGCCCGCGCGGTTATGTTTCCGAGTATGACACGCTCAAAGTCGCCACTGGCGATACCGCTGTAATCGAAGAAAACATCAAACCCATGCTGCGTGAGGTTTTGGAAAATAGCGAGTGCCCAGGGAATGTTAGTGTGGCGATAACTGATGAAGACGGTCTTTTGGATGCGTTCCATGCCAAAATATCCGTCCCAATTGTTACCCGGCGTCGATGATCTGCCAATAAATAAATTATTGTTCACTTTTCTCGCCGTCCAGCAGGTACATGGTGGCGTCGACCTCGGCGACCAGTGTCTGCTCCGGGTCGTCGATGCGAATCTCCGCGCGCGCGTTCATCACCCGGCGGCGGCGTTCGAGCGTCCAACCGCGGATGATCAGCCTGGCGCCGCCCTTGATCGGCTGGCGAAAGCGCGCTTCGGCGCGCGCCGTCACTCCGTGCAGCCCCTGGAAATGCACCGCCCAGCCCAGGGCCTCGTCCATCAGCGAGAAGGTAACGCCGCCGTGCAGGATGCCCTGCCATCCCTCGTGCTCGACCCGCGCCGTGTAGACGGCGCGGCTGCCCGTCGGTCCATCCGGAGAAAACGGCACCTGGAAACCCTTGGGATTGTCCTTGCCGCAGACATAACAATGGTCAGTTTTCTGGCTTAGCCGGACTGCTTGCGCTTTTGATGACATCGCCCTTTTTCCTGCTCCTTAATGATCCCAACAGCTTTTTAATTCGTGCCCCACATCTGCCTGCAGTTGGCAGATGTGGGTTAGACAGCACGCGCATACGCCGGCGTAAGTTAATCCAGAGTGAGCTCCATCTTGAGGTTATCCCGAAGAACCGTATAACGGTCGTCCGGGCAGCGCTCGGTGACGCGGAAGCCGGCCTTTTGGTACAGGCCGAAAGACTGCGGCAGGCCGTCCACCGTCCACAGGAAGACCTTGCGGAATCCGCGCTCACGGCTCCAAGCGAGAGCATCGGTCAGCAGCGCCTTGCCGGCGCCGCGGCCGTGGTACGCCGGATCGACGATGAAGAAACGAAGCTGCACTTCGTCCGCACTCCGGCCGAGCATCGAGATGGAGCCTGCCATCACTCCGTCGATGTGGGCCGAGAGCACAAGGTCGCGGCCGGGATCGTAGTGCTCGATGAACTCACAGAACTCGCGCGTGACCAACATCTCAAACGGCGCGCCCGAGCCCCACGCCTGCGCGTAATAGCGTCCGTGAAGCTCGCCGACCCGGCCGATAAGCCCAGGTTCATAACCGCGGTGAATCGCAACCGCTGTCGGCGCCGGGCCCCGCACGGCAGAGTTTGCCATGTGTTCCTCGCTCTTCTGCTGGTTTCAGCATAGAACGTACAGCACCACCAAACCGTGGTGTCAATCAGATTCCGAGCAACTGCTTCCAGGCGAAGCGTGTAGTAGCAGGTGAGCGTCGAACGGGGTCCACGGCAAATGCAGTGGTTGCGTGTGCCGGGGGAGAAACAGCCGGGCGCGCTATTTGCCAAGACCGGTAGAGCTCAACCGGGCCGCACTGCCTGGCTCAAAGTAGTCTTCCGGCGGTGTGGAACCTGGACCATCCGAATTGGCCTGCTACTCGATATACTGGTGCCGCACGGGCAAACCCTCCCGTTTTGCGGCCCGGCAACTCCTCTTCGCAAAGGAAGAAAGAGGTATGAGCCCTGTATCTGAGCAAGCAGAGCGGCGCACTCGCCGCGCAACCTGGGTGGTGGTTCCAGCCGTGCTCGCCGGCATTCTGGCTGGAGCCCTGCTGCTGGCGGCGACGCTGCGGAGCCTGGTTCCGGGCTCGGGCTGGCTCCGCTCGACCGTGCTGGGCAGGGCCACCACAATCGACGTGAGCCAGCCCACGGTCGTCCAGCGCATTCAGCAATTGCAGCGGCTGGAAACAGTCTCCTACACCATGGACAAGGTAGTGGAAGGCCGGAAGGAGAGCAAAGTTTTTCCCGACTTCCTCGCCGGCGACCGCATTCTGCTGCTGGTTCACGGAGTGGCGGTCGCGGGGATCGACTTCGCGCGGCTTCAGCCCGGAGACGTGGTGCTGAGCGAGCACGGGGTGCGCATACATCTGCCCGATCCGGAGGTCTTCATCACCTCCCTCGATAACACCAAAACCCGCGTCTATTCGAGGACGACCGGACTGCTGGTTCCGGTCGATCCCAACCTGGAGAGCGCAGTCCGTGCCGAGGCCGAGCGCCAGCTCAGAGAAGCAGCGCTCGAAGGCGGGATCCTGGAATCCGCCCGGCAGAACGCGGG
>JBEKQR010000506.1:0-3099 GCA_049519515.1 Candidatus Korobacteraceae bacterium | reverse complement strand
ACTCTCCACCCGCGAGTCCTTTTCCAGGGGAAGGGAATCGGCGCTGATTTCCTGCTCCTCCCTGTAGGTTGTGGCCTGGAGCACCACGCTTTCCAGCTCGCGGATATTCCCCAGCCAGCGATAAGCGAGCAGGCGGTCTTTGGCCGCTTGCGAAAATTGCTTCCCGGGCGCAATCCTGCTCAAGAAATAATCCGCCAGGGCCAGAATGTCCTCCGGCCGTTCACGCAGCGGCGGAATCTTGAGATGGAACTGGCTGAGCCGGTGATAGAGATCGCGGCGGAATTCCCCGGTTTGCACCAGCTGTTCCAGCGGCTGATTGGTGGCGGCGATCACCCTGACATCGACGGAAACCTTGCGGTTGCCTCCCAGGCGGTAGTAGGGAGCGCCGTCCAGCACGCGCAAGAGCTTGACCTGCAGCTTGGGATCAAGCTCGCCGACCTCGTCCAGCAGGATGGTGCCGCCGTCGGCCAGCTCGAACAATCCCTTCTTGGCGGAGTCGGCGCCGCTGAACGCTCCCCTCTCGTACCCGAACAGTTCGCTTTCCAGCAGATGTTCGGGAATGGCGGCGCAATTGATGTCGACCCAGGGCTTGTGGCAGCGCTGCGAATAGGCGCGGACGGCGCGGGCAATCAGCTCCTTGCCGGTCCCCGTTTCGCCGGTGATCAGGACGGAAGCAGTGCTGGCGCCAACCCGGGGAAGAAGCGACACTACCTTCTTCATCTCCGGGCTGGCGACAATGAAGCTGATATCGCCGCCGTCGATGCCGTTTTCCAGGTCGATCACATCCATCGCGCCTTCCAGGGATCCCCGGTAATGGCCGTTCTTGCCGTTGCTGGGGCGGAGCCGCACGCTTGCCAGACACGGTCTCGGAACCGGCACATGGAAGGCGCACCACCGCCACCACTTAGCCGGTCCCAGTGGTCTCACTAACTATGCCGCAAACTGTGCCATAGCCGTCAACAGAAACCAGCCGCTACGGTAATCGAAAGTAACTGGCAGGCCCTGCCAAAAGCTGCGACACTTTGACGCACGCACGTTAATTGCGTCATTTTGTCTCAGTTCCAGGAGGGTGTTCAGCAAGCAAATGAAGGGTTTGGAAACCCTCCGATCTGGAATTTGCCGTGCATAGAGACAGGGCGCAAGCCGTTGTCTTCCGACACTCTTTAACGGGGCTGGAACCAGTGTAAGAACGACCCAGTAATGGCGAAAGGCAGCCGGCGGTATTCCGGCGCGAACCATACGAACCAGGTCCAGATTCGTTTTCTGGACGACAGGCAACAAGTACAGGGCTCATCTTGAAGCGAGCGAATTTATACGTAGCTTTGGTTGCCGGAACCTGCGTAGCAGTGGCGTGGGATGCCTCTACGTTCACCTTCGGCGGCGACAATGTGCGCATTGTCTATTACCTGCTCCTGGCGCTTCTGGCTACGGCTCTGAATCTGAAGTTCCCCGGCATGTGCCGCAGCCGGACCACCAGCCTGTTCCTGGTGCTGGTCGGCGTTGCGCAACTGAGGATGGGGCAGACGCTGTTCATTGGCCTCTGCTGCGCCGGCCTGGAGAGCGTCTGGCGCGGAGGCCGCGCCGCTCCCGGCGCCCCGCGAACCGCCTCCAATCTTGCGGTCACCGCCCTGGCAATACCGCTCTGCTACTACACCGAAAAAGGCGTGGCACGGTTGGGCGAACACAATCTGCCCCTGTCCATGTTTGCCGTGATCGCGGTGTATCTCATCTGTGTCACGGTCCCCGACGCGGCGCTGCGCTGGCACAGCGCCGGCGGGCGTTTCCTGAAGATCCTGGAAGAATGCTTTTTCCAGGCTTTCCCCGATTACATGGTCGGACTGGCGCTGGCCGGCGCAATCGGCATCTCGGTCCAGCGGCCGGAGTGGCGCTCCTCGCTGCTGGTGCTGCCGATTGCCTACCTGGCGTACTTCTGTTACCGCGAGTTCATGGCTGGGATGGAAAGCAAGAGCAGGCACGTCGAGGAAATGGCATCCCTGCACCTGCGCACTATCGAGGCCCTGGCATTAGCCATCGACGCCAAGGACCAGGGCACGCAAGAGCACCTGCAGCGGGTGCGGGCCTATTCGGCGGCGCTCGGCGAGGCGCTGGGCCTGAGCGGGGACGAACTGGAGGCCCTGCGGGCCGCGTCGCTGCTGCACGACATCGGCAAGCTGGCGGTTCCCGACCACATCATCAATAAGGCCGGCCGGCTGACACCGGAAGAATTCGAGAAGATGAAGATCCACCCCCGCGTGGGGGCGGAGATTCTTCGCCAGGTCAAGTTTCCATATCCGGTGGTGCCGATCGTGGAGGCGCACCACGAGCACTGGGACGGCACGGGTTATCCTTTCGGCAAGAGAGGCGAGGAGATACCGATCGGAGCGCGGATTCTGTCGCTGGTGGACTGCCTGGAGGCATTGACTTCCGAACGCGAGTACCGGCGCGCGCTGCCGCTCAGCGAAGCGCTGGAGCAGGTTTGCGCCCTTTCCGGCACGCAATTCGATCCCAGGGTGGTCGACGCGCTTAAGGCGAGGTGGCCGCTGCTGCAGGAAGTGGCGGGATCTCTCCGGGTGCCCGAAACTACTATCCTGCGCGGCCGCCCGGCTGGCGCCAGCGGCGGCTACGAGCTGCCGGACAACTTCCTCAATTCGATCGCAGCCGCGCGGCAGGAAGCGCAGACGCTGTTCGAGATCAGCCACGACCTGGGGAACTCGCTCAGCCTGGACGAAACCTTGTCCCTGTTGTCCATGCGCCTGCGGACCCTGGTGGCTTACGATTCCATCGTCATCTTCATCCGCAACGAAGACGAACTGGTGGCGCGGCATGTGGCGGGCGATCACTTCCGCCTTCTTTCCACCCTGGTGCTCAAACTCGGCCAGGGCCTCTCCGGGCGAGTGGCGGAGAGCGGAACCCCTCTGCTGAACGGCCCGCCCGCCCTGGAGTTTCAACTGGCTGCCGATCGCAACCGTGTTGCCGGACTGAAATCGGCCATTTCCGTTCCCCTCAACGGCTCGGCCGGCACCATCGGGGTTCTCACCTTGTACCGGGGCGGGGTGGAGGCGTTTACCCGCGACCACCTGCGCATCCTGCTGGCCATCA
>JBEKQR010000505.1:0-3110 GCA_049519515.1 Candidatus Korobacteraceae bacterium | reverse complement strand
CTGACGAGACAACGCGCAATCGTATCTTCGTCGATAACCCGATCGAGGCATTCGGCTTTTCTCCAGTCGGAGCATGAAGAATCCTAAGGCCACGATGTATCGCCATAATGATTATGACGCGCGCGCGCGGGCAGCTCTAGACCGGGATCGTGGATTCTTTCTTGCCCCTGAACTGTGCACATTGTATCGTTTCGAATTGGACTTACATGCCAGAACGGCATGCGCAAAAGATCGTTGCCCAGATATACAGAGGATGGTCAGTGTAGTAGAGCTTGTTTCAAAAAGAGTGCTTTGAAGGGGCGTGGCTTCGCGGGGTCCCCAGCAAGTCCGCATTTGACTTGCTGGGGTGCCTTGAGCCATGCCGTCCGAAGCCAAACAAATGCGGGCTTTAGCCCCTGAGGGATGAGCCGCTTTCTGAAGCTTAACTGCTTCTAGTTTTTCTTCCCCATGAGTTCGTCCAGCCCCTCAGTCGCCTTCCGGAGCAAGATTTCCAGTTCGGCAGCGCGTTTTCTTAAACCGTCCACTATCTTGGGCGGGGCCTTTGAAAGGAAACTCTGGTTAGAAAGCTGGGCTAGTGCCCGTGATAACTCCTGGTTCAGTCGCTCGACTTCCTTGTTCAGCCGCTCGCGTTCGGCGGCGAAGTCGATCTGCTGCTGGTAGACGACGCGCACCTCGAAGCGCGCCGTGGCGCGCGCGTTTGTCTCCTTGGCCAGCGAATGCTCGACAAAGCGGATGCCATCGACAGTTGCCAGCCGGCCGACGGCCGCCGCGTTGCGCTTTACCAGCTCGCAAACCTGGGGCGCGGCGAAGATTTCGATCGGCAGCCTGACCTTGGGAGCCACCTTGAGCTCGGCGCGCACATTGCGCACGCTGGCGATCAGGTCCTGGAGTACGGCCATCTCCGTCTCCGCTTCGGTCGAGAGCTGCGCGTCATCGCGCTGGGGATAGCCGGCCAGCGCAATCGATTTTAGCGGCGGCCGGCCATCGTAGATGGCGTGCCAGATTTCTTCGGTGATGAAGGGCATGAACGGCGAGAGCAGCCGCAACGCCGCCTCGAACAGCGAAACCACGTTGCGAAACGCGGTGCGCGCGGCCTGGCGGTTTCCCAGGCCGGCCAGACGGGGCTTTACCAGCTCGACATACCAGTCGCAGAACTCGCCCCAGAAAAAGTGATAGATGAGGTGCGCCGCCTCGTGAAAACGGTAATCCGTGAGGGCCGCGTTCACCTCGCCGGCGACACGGTTGAAGCGCGAGATGATCCAGCGATCCTCAAGCGTTTCCCCAACGAACCCCGGAACTCCTTTGGCGCTCTCTGCCCCAACGACCGCAACAGCGGCGCTCGTTGTGGACCCCGGTTGCTGCGTAGCGCCGCCGCCGCCGGCGTTACAAAATTCACCCAGCGACCACACCTTCTCCTGTTCGGCCCGCTCGACGTTCATGAAGACGAAGCGCGCCGCGTTCCATATCTTGTTGGCGAAGGCACGGTAGCCTTCGGTCTGCTTCTCGGAAAAGGCAATGTCGGCGCCCGGAGCAGCCATGGTGGCCAGGGTAAAGCGGGCAGCGTCCGTGCCGAAGCTTTCGATGGTCTCGATGGGATCGACCACGTTGCCCTTGGTCTTCGACATCTTCTGCCGCTCGGCGTCGCGCACCAGCCCGTGTATGTATACGTCGCGGAAGGGCTCCATGCCCTGCGGGTGATCGGCCAGGAAGTGGCAGCCCATCATGATCATGCGCGCCACCCAGAAGAACAGGATGTCAAAGCCGGTGATCAGCAGCGAGGTGGGATAAAAGACTTCGAGATCGCGCGTCTTCTCCGGCCATCCCATGGCGGACATGGGCAGCAGTCCGGAGGAGAACCAGGTGTCGAGCACGTCGGAGTCCTGCTGCAGGCTGGCGCTGCCGCACTTGGGACACTTCACCGGCGCTTCGCGGGCCACGATGATCTCGTGGCACTGCGCGCAGTGCCAGGCGGGAATGCGATGCCCCCACCACAACTGGCGCGAGATGCACCAGTCGTGGATGTTCGTCATCCAGTTCAGGTAGACCTGCTTGTAATTTTCCGGGATGAAGCGGACCCGCCCATCCTCGGCGACCTGAATGGCGCGCTCGGCCAGGCTCGGAGTGCCATCGTTGGCCCGCTTGTTCACCGCCACGAACCACTGCGTGGAGAGCCGTGGCTCGACGATGGTCTTGCAGCGGTCGCACTTTCCCAGGGCCAGTACGTGGTCGTGGACGCCGGCCAGCAAGCCCTGCTTCTCCAGGTCGCGCAAGACGCGCGCGCGGGCCTCAAAGCGGTCGAGCCCGGCGTAAGGCCCGGCCTGCTCGTTCATCTTGCCGGCTTCGTCGATCACCGAGATTTGCGGCAGGTTGTGGCGCAAGCCGGCCTGGAAATCGTTGGGATCGTGCGCCGGGGTGACCTTGACGGCGCCGGTTCCGAACTCGGGATTGGCCAGCTCATCGACGATGATCGGAATCTCGCGCTGCATCAGCGGCAGCAGCACCTTGGCCCCGTGCAGATGGCGATAGCGCTCATCCTTGGCATTAACCGCGACCGCCGTGTCGCCCAGCATGGTCTCCGGCCGCGTGGTGGAGACGATCACGTATTCCGACGCCGGGGTCCCCGGCAAGCCTGCTTTTGGCTTGCTGGGGTGGGAGGCCGGGGTCCCTGGTTCCGCTTGGCGGGACTGTTTTTGCATCTGCCGGAGTGGCGATCCAATGACCGGATATTTCAGGTCGTACATCTTGCCCTGGGTTTCCTGGTGCACGACTTCCAGGTCGGAGATGGCCGTACCGCACCGGGGACACCAGTTCACGATGTAGGCGCCGCGGTAGAGCAGTCCCTCTTCATGCAGCCGGACGAAGGCCTCGCGCACCGCCCGCGAAAGGTTGTCGTCCATGGTGAAGTACTCGCGGCCCCAATCGACGGAGTCGCCCAGGCGCTTCATCTGCCCCAGGATGTAGCCGCCGTATTGCTGCTTCCACTCCCAGACGCGCTCGATGAAGGCATCGCGGCCCATCTTGCGGCGGTCCTTGCCCTCCGAGGCCAACTGCCGCTCGACCATCATCTGGGTGGCGATGCCGGCGTGATCGGTGCCCGGCAGCCACATCGT
>JBEKQR010000504.1:0-3125 GCA_049519515.1 Candidatus Korobacteraceae bacterium | reverse complement strand
TTCTTCCCGATAAAGCCCCAAATCTCATCGAACTCCAAGCGAGTGCAGGGTAAATCGCGCATCTTGGCATCCATCAGCACCGTGCATCCCTGCCCGATCTTGACGCCAAGTCGCATGATCGTATCGCGATGAACGCCCGTAATGCGCTCAATAGAGCGGATGCTGGAACCTTCGGCCAGAGCCCCGATTACCGCAATTTTCTTATCAGTCGGGAGGATGTTTGCCATTGCCGTTCTCCGTACTTGATTTAATGTACCCCAATAATTATTGGTTGTCAAGTGTTTTTGGGGTACAATATTCAAATTATGTGGAAATATCTGCTGATATTCGCTGTGATCTTCGGACTCACAGTTTTTGTATCCTACAAAGATGAGGATCATGCCGATAGAACCGCACAGCAGGCCAGCGCACCAAACAATACGTCCGTCTCTGCCGTAGCGGATAATACACATCCCGCAGAAAACAAGGAAAATCCCCAACGGCACCTTCCACGTTGGCATCGATTCTTTAGTTGGCCGGAGGGCATCACGGCATGGGCTATCTTCTTGACTCTCATGGCGATTGCTGAACAAACCAAACAGACCGCGAAAGCCGCTAAAGCTGCGCAAGACTCCGCAAACGCGGCCTACGGAAGTGTGAGATTCGCCGAAGCACAATGGGAATTGACGAGGGAGAAAGAACGGGCAAGATTGGACGTGGACGCTCGACATACTACTCTGGATGTAGAGGTTGCAGGGGATGACCTCGTTCATCTGATAGCAACTGTTTCGGTAAGAAATATTGGGGCGTCCAGAGCATTCATCGGTTGCACATCCGGGACGATGATTACCAAACTTCGCAACGAGACCTTGGGGGGTGATGACGACTACTCGCCCCTTGACCTCCCCGAACAGTTTTTTGACCCGGATAAGGACGCCGTTCCGATCAAGGTCTATTGTTTCCCGACCGCCACCGCTAAGACCTTCGCCGAATGTCTGGAGGACGGCACCTATACCCTCCACTTCTTTGGTTTCATTGAATATGAAACCCTTGGATTCTGGCGGCGGAAAGAGTTTGGGTATGACTGGGAGATTCTCGAACGCGGTTTGGGCGGAATGCTCGGGCTTTCTGATCCCTACCCCAATTCGCCTAGACCCGCTAAAGATCGTATCGCTTATGGATATTGGAAACCTAACGAAGACAAGGATAGACCTGAATACCCCATATCCGGCGATCACGAAGACGCAGAGGAAAATCCAAATTAGGACACTACCGGGCTAAGCCCCAAGGAATGGCACTCCGTGGCGTTCCTCGGCATAGCCGAGCGCCGCCGCCAGTTCGTGCGGCGAATCGATAAGCACGTCGGGAGGGTTGGCCTGCAGGCTATCTGGTGAAAACCCGTAGGTTACGCCGACCGACCACATTCCCGCATTGCGCGCCGTGAGCACGTCGTTCTGCGAGTCGCCGATCATGACGGCCTCGGCGGGTTCGGTGGCGGTCTCGCGCAGCAGGTTCAGGGCGCCGAGAGGATCGGGCTTCTTGGTTTCAAAGCTGTTGCCGCCGTAGACGCGCACGAAAAGATCGTCCAATCCCAGACCCTTGACGATGCGCTCGGAAGGACGCACAGGCTTGTTGGTAAGCACCGCCATCTGCAAGCGGCCGTTGGCCGCAGCGCGGATGGCGCGCAGGGCGTCCATTACGCCCGGATAAACGCAAGTATGATCCAGGGCGTGCTCGCGGTAGAACTTCACGAAGGTGTCGTAGGCCTCGCGGACGAAGTTTTCGTCCTGCGGGTCGCCCAGCGAACGCCGCACCAGCATGTTGGCGCCATCGCCGATGTAGCCGGCAACGATATCAACCGGAAGTTCCGGCCGGCGATACTGGCGTAGCATGTAGTTGATGGCGTTGGCCAGGTCGATCTGGCTGTCAACCAGGGTGCCGTCCAGATCAAATATCAGCAACTTGATTTGCCCGGTTGGTATCGCTTTGAGCTTGCGAATCATCTATCTCAGTATATGATGCGGGCGCTTTTGCCCGGTATCTGGGGGTAAGAGGTAACGCCGGCTCCCGTGCCGGCGAGTGCTGTGCAACAAGCAAGATTGGGTGAGGTCGATCCTGTCCCATAGAGGAATCGAATGGCAACCACCAAAGCTGAAGTGCCGGCGATTACCAATCCCGAGAAAACCTATGAGGGGCTAAGCGCCGCCCGCCTCATCGAGATGTACCGCCTGATGTACCTCTCGCGCCGCCTTGACGACCGGGAAATCCTGCTCAAGCGCCAGCAGAAGATATTTTTTCAGATTTCCGGCGCCGGACATGAGGCGCTGCTGGTGGCCGCGGCTTTCGCGCTGAAGCCGCGCTACGACTGGTTCTATCCCTATTACCGCGACCGTGCCCTGTGCCTGGCCCTGGGCATGACTCCGCTGGATCAACTGCTGGGCGCGGTGGGCGCTGCCGGCGATCCCAATTCCGGCGGGCGCCAGATGCCCTCGCACTGGGGCGATCCCAGGCTGAACATCGTTACCGGCTCTTCTCCCACAGGCACGCAGTACTTGCAGGCTGTGGGCTGTGCCGAAGCCGGCCGCTACTTCAATCGCCATCCCGAAGCGGCGCAAACTCCCCAGGCGACCGGCGATTATCGCCAGTTCAAGCCAGTGCAGCATCAGCCGGACGAGGTGGTGTACGTCTCCAGCGGGGAAGGGGCCACCTCCGAGGGCGAGTTCTGGGAAGCCATGAATGCCGCCTCCAACCTGCGCCTGCCCGTGCTCTTTCTCATAGAGGACAACGAGTACGCCATTTCCGTTCCGGTGGAGGTGCAGACCGCGGGCGGAAACATCAGCCGGCTGGTGGCCAACTTTCCGGGCTTTCATTTCGAGGAGTGCGACGGCTGCGATCCCCTGGCCAGCTACGCCGCCCTGAGACGGGCGGTTGAATACATTCGCGGCGGGCGCGGCCCGGCGTTCGTCCACGGCCACGTCACCCGTCCCTATTCGCACTCGCTTTCCGATGACGAAAAACTGTATCGGCCGGAGAGCGAACGCCGCTTGCAGACCGGTCGCGATCCGATTGCGAACTTCCAGCTTTTCCTGGTACGCGAGGGCATCCTCGATGAGCAGACGCTCGGCGAGCTGGAGGCAGCCGTGGAC
>JBEKQR010000503.1:0-3129 GCA_049519515.1 Candidatus Korobacteraceae bacterium | reverse complement strand
CCTGCTACATCAAGTATCACAAATAACTGCGCCGTGCTAAATTTGGTTTGATGTAAAGGCGCGTATGCGCTTCATCAAGGTAAAAGCATTCGGACATATCCGCTCGCTGCTCGGAGAAGGGGAAGCGGTGCTCGCCTGCGACGAACCTTTGCCTGTGAACGCCATTCTGGAGCAGTTGAAGAGCAGCTATCCACCGTTCTCGGCTTATCTCGGTCAACAGCAGGAACTCCTGGACGCGCTGATGATCGGTGCAGGAAGCCGGGAGATGCAGCTGGACTCTCTGGTGCAGCCCGGCGAAGAACTGGTTTTGGCTACCCCGGTGTCGGGCGGGCTGATATAGATACGGATTAGCTCGGTATGCGGGTCACTGTTTCCCGTCAACGAAAATGGGACTAATTTGAGATTGCACTGAAGCTACAGTTTTAAGCTTGGTTCACCCCCAAAAAAGGGATTAGACAGCCGCAGCAAGCGAAGTGAGCGCAGGCAGTCTAATCCGGCGCCCCAGCAACGGGGGGCGGAAAAGGTGACCATGCACGATCAGCACGAAGAAGTCACTGATCAGAATGGAAGCGCAACGAGGCCTTCATTTTGAACATCAGAGGCAGAAATTCCTCCATAGGATGAGAAAAATGAGGCGGAGAGGGCATTGAGGCTGAATGAATTAGGCGGCGACATCCTCGAAGTTATCCCCGCCAAGATGTGAGGTTGAGTATTATTCGTGTGTGCCGGCGAAGGCATCCTGCGGCGCATTGTGCGGTTGCGAGGAGAGAAGCATATGGGCGGCTACATGGGCAAGCTGGCGTGGATCGATCTGTCAACCGGCAGCGTGCGGGTCGATGAAATCGCGGAGGATGTCAGACGCAACTATCTTGGCGGGACAGGTCTGGCCGCGTACCTGTTGCGGCAGTTCCCGTTTCACGCCATTGACCCCCTCGGCCCGGAAAACGTGCTCATCTTCGCGACCGGTCCGCTTACGGGCGCCAATGTCCCGACCTCCGGACGCTACGCCGTCGTGGCCAAATCTCCGCAAACGGGCATTTGGGGCGAGTCCGACAGCGGCGGGCGATTTGGCATCGCCCTCAAGGCCGCCGGCTTTGATGCCATCGCCATTACCGGAAAAGCGTCATCACCGTCGGTGCTCACGGTGATCGACGGCACTATTTCGGTAGTCTCCGCAGAGGCGGTGTGGGGCAAAGATACCATCGACACCTTCGATATTTTGACCGCAAAGTACGGGACCCACTCCGCTCCGGTTTGCATTGGGGCGGCCGGCGAGCGCATGATCCCGCTGGCCTGCATCATGAGCGAGGGCTCGCATGCGCGGGCGGCGGGGCGTTGCGGGCTGGGCGCGGTAATGGGTTCGAAACGACTCAAAGCGGTCGTCGCCGCCGGCAATTTGCGCACGCCGGTGGCGCATCCCAAGGAGCTGCAGCAGAGCATTCGCGAGATCACGCCTTTGATGCTGGAAAAGCTGGCGCGCTTGCGGCAACTGGGCACGCCGGGCGGCACCGTAGGCAATGCCGTTCTCGGCGACGTCTCCGGTTTCAATTGGACCAATGGCAATTGCGGCAAACTCACCGAGTGCATCAGCGGTGAAATCCTGATGGAAGAGTATGGCGCCGGGAAATACCACTGTCCTCCCTGCGTTATCGGTTGCGGCAAGGAATTCCGCGTTCCTACCGGGCCCACAGCCGGCAAGACCGCCCCGCTGGAGTACGAGACCATTGGCGGCTTCGGTGCGCAATGCGCGGTGTTTGATCCCAAGGTCATCCTCGAGGCCGACGACATCTGCAACCGGGCCGGCATGGATACCATTTCCGTCAGTGGCATCGTGGCCTTTGCCTTCGAGGCTGCCGCCAAGGGTTTGCTCTCCTCGCCGCCGCACGGACCCGAACTGGAGTTCGGCAACGGTGAAGCGCTTCTGCTGCTGGTCCGGCAGATTGTTTCCGGCGAGGGCCTGGGACGCTTGCTGCAAGGGGGAGTTCGCCGAGCAGCGCAACAGCTTGGCCCCGAGGCCGAGAAATTTGCCATCCACGTCAAAGGTCTGTCACCCCCCTACCATGATCCCCGGGCCTTCAAGAGTTTGGCCGTTGCCTATGCCACGGCCAATCGCGGCGCCTGCCATCGTGGCGTGAGCCACATGCTGGAGCGCACCGCCATGCCCGGCCTGGGCTATCCCCAGCCATTGGACCGACTGTCCAACAAAGGCAAAGGGAAGGCCACGGCCGTTGCGCAGAACTATGCCGAGCTGACCAACAATCTGAAATTTTGTTCCCTAGCGATGGCCGGGCTTGACCTGCCGACCATACTCACCTGGACCAACTGCGTCACCGGCTGGGATATGGACGCGGCCGAATTGCTCCGGGCAGGGGAGCGAAGCTTCAATCTGAAGCGGCTGCTGAACCTCTCCTGCGGAGTGACGGGGGCGGATGATACCCTACCGCGGCGCTTCACGCACGAGCCATTCCAGGAAGGCCTGTCGGCCGGGCAACTCCCTGACCTGGAAAAAATGCTGGCCGAATACTATGCCGCGCGCGGCTGGGACACCCATGGCGTGCCGACCCCGGCGAAATTGGCGGAACTCGGACTCAGCTAGCAATGGCCACTAAACCACGTAACTGCGGCGGCGGCTGCATTCCTGCGCAGAGCCAGCCGCACCCGCCTGGTAGTGCGGTCAAACAGATTCAGCTTCAGGATGGCTTCCAGCTCACGAATTCGTAAGCTGAGCGGAGGCTGCACCCAGGTCGAGTATGTATCTGCAGTGTCGATGAGGTTGAAGCCGGCGTCAACGAAGGCGTCCAGCAAGCGAAAAGAAGCAGCCTCATCAGCCGTCCAGCCAAAGACGTTGGTTCCCAAGTTAAAAAAAATTACATACATAATATATATAAATACGCTTACAAATAAATATTTGACTTCTATTCTACGCAGCGGCACAATCCAGTCTACTTTGACGGCAGACACCGTATTTTGCCCTGCAACCGGGGGCCACGGAGCTGTCGATTCTGGCAGATACCTTTGATCTCCTGTTTCGCGGTGTGTTGGGCGTGGTGCAGGGCGCACACTCTTGCGACTGAATGCGGACGGGATTGGTCAGAAGGAAGGAGAGTGGGCCGTGAAAGCGACAGCCAT
>JBEKQR010000502.1:0-3139 GCA_049519515.1 Candidatus Korobacteraceae bacterium | reverse complement strand
CTTTGTTCAGCAAGGCCGATGATGCGCTGTATATGCTGGGCGATTCTTACGAGCATCTGGCGCAATGGGCGAAGACGGCGAAAATCGACCCCCAGACAAAGGCCCGGTTAATACGCGAAGACAACGACGGGGCTGCGGCCGCTTATTCGCGCATCCTGACTCGCT
The DNA here is from genome assembly GCA_049519515.1 of Candidatus Korobacteraceae bacterium. Classification (GTDB taxonomy): domain Bacteria; phylum Acidobacteriota; class Terriglobia; order Terriglobales; family Acidobacteriaceae; genus CAWBRT01. Next base: position 2,974 of record JBEKQR010000502.1, on the reverse strand, counting down.
ATCCGGTCATGCCGCGCGCCGCTGACGCCGCCAAGCGCCTGGAGGCGATGAATCGGCCGGTTCCGAAGGCCACGCCGGAGGCGATCGAGTTGAACAAGCGCGAGCAGGCCGGCCGCGGCGAACGGGGATTCTCGGGCAAGCCCCTGCGGAGCATGCGCCGCCGCCCGGATTTACGCCTGGCCACGAAGGTAGGGCAGCCTACCCTGGTCGATCCGCCGATAACCAATCCGGCAAAATTCGTACAAGAGGCAAACGAGGCTCTGCGTGCTTCCAAGGCCCTACCGCCAGGCAAACGCGGCAAAGGCAGCAAGGCGATACCCCAACCCCCGGCGGATCCTTTCGCCAAAGCGCGCCCGGCCCCAGATGTGAAGAAGCCCGCGAAGACGAAGTCTTCCGACACGCCCGCAGCCGCGCCGCCACAGGCCGATGAAGCGAAAGCTGCCCCCAACCAGGGCCAGGGCGAGAACTTCCAGACAGATTCATCCAGCAAGCCGAAGAAGAAGAAGCACGGATTGCGAAAGTTGATTCCTTTCTGATCCGGCGCCAGACCGCATAGCGACGGCAAAGGCGGCCAGTGCTGGGGACCCGGCAAGACACAAGCTGCCGCGGGAAATGCAGAGCCAAAATCCGGGCGTGGTTGATTCGCGGAGCAAGCTTTCCGGGCTAACCTCGAGGACCGGCATTTAGGTATCTCAGTGAATCAATGCATTGACGAGGTTTGCGGAAAGCAGTAACGTTAGTGCCTTAATGGTAAAGGTGACAGCCGTGCCGTTCAAGATCTTGCTTGCCGACGACAGCATGACAGCCCAGAACATGGCAAGAAAGATTCTGTCCGAGGCTGGTTACGAGATCGTTACGGTCAGCAACGGCGCGGCGGCGCTGAAGAAAATTGCGGAGACGGCTCCCGACCTGGTCATCCTGGATATCTACATGCCCGGGTATAGCGGGTTCGAAGTCTGTGAACGCGTGAAGCGCGCCTCGGCCAATACCCCGGTGCTGCTTTCGGTCGGCAAACTGGAGCCCTACCGCGAGGAGGATGCCTTGGCGGTGCGGGCCAACGGCGTCATCGTCAAGCCATTTGAGGCCAGCGAACTGATCGCGACCGTCGAGAAAGTCATGCCGGGCGCGGGCGCGCCTGGGAAAGCTCGGACGGGCGATATGGAAATTGCCGCCAGTCCTGCTGCCTCCGGCGAAAAGTATCCGGCGCCGCCTTTCGAACCGGTCGTGGCCAGCTACCCGGCCGCCACTCCCGGAAGCCCCGCTGATGCCAAGCCTGCCCCCGGAACTCAGAGCACGACAAGTGCTGCGTTCGCGCCGGCTTTTCCCGCTGAGGCCGCCAGCGAGAGTCCGTTCGACCGCGACCTTCCCGCGGAAGTCTCCCAGCTGACTCAAGGTCTGGGAAGCTTTCCGTCATACCTGCCGGAGGAGCCGCAGGGTCTCTCTGCCAAGCCGGGCTACGGCGCAAGGTTGCAGGTTAGCGAGGGAGGCGATCCTGTATCAGCAAAAGCAGCGGCCATGGGCGTTCCGCGCGCCGATGATGGCCCGCCCGTCCCTTTCGCTCTGGACGACCTGCTCAACGCGGTGCGTGAGGGGCAACCTGCGGCTGCAGTCAGGCCTGCTTCTCGCGCGCAAGCCGCGCCGCCCGCAGGAGGTGTGGCCCCGGGACCACCACCGTCAGCGGTAAGTCCATTGCCCTTGCCGAAAACCGCGGCCCCGGCAACCGCGAATGCGCCTTTTTCTGAAGCTGAATTCGGTCCGGCAGCATTGTCCTCCGCGCCATTTGCCCGGGAGCAGGCTCAAAGCCAGGTGGAGACGGGGCAGCTTGATGCGCCGGCTGGATTCACCTCCAAGTGGCGTATCGAAGTCAGGCCAACTTCACCCCCGCCGTCAACAGCGGAGCCGCCGGCGATAACAAACGACGACGATTTGTTGATTGAGCTTATGCCCGAGTTCGAGCCGCAGGCTCGTCCCGGTCCAGACCAGACCCGTGCTGCCGGCAGAGGCAGTGCCGGTGCGGCAGCGCCTCGGCAAGCTCCCGCGCCAGCCATGGATTCCGCGCCCACGCCCCGCGTTCCCTCGACGGGGACGCAGCCCATCGCTCTGGATTTCGGTCTTCCTCAGGCGACACCGCCGGCAGGCGCGAATGATGCCAGGGGGCCGGCGAATGGCTTTTCCGCTCCCAGGATGCTGGAGGCAACAGCGGCGATGAGTTTTCCCGAGCAGTCCGGCGCGGAGCAGCCCGCTATTATCCCCGCTGCCGGGACTTCACGCCCTGGCCCGGCCGCCGCAAGCCCTCAGGCGGAGCGTCAGGAACCGGGACGGCACGACCATCCTGTGCTCGACAGCGCGCTGGTTACGGCAGCAGTGCAGCGCGCCCTGGACCGCTACAAGCCGCTGATTGTGGCCGAAATTTTGCGCGAACTGAACAAGTAGCCGGCCGCGAGCCGGTTCCGGTTTTCAATTCCTTTGTTTGCGGAAACGAAATTCATTTGCGCCGTTTGGGCGCGAGCATCGATGCCAACTCCTGCAGCTCCTGGCGAACTGCCTTAAGCTGGTCGGTGCGGGGAAAAGTGGGGAACGGAAGCCCGCTTTGCATCTTTCCGGAGCGCGCCTCGGTCTTCAGCTTCTCCCGCGCGCCCGCGATGGTGTAGCCCTCTTCGTACAACAGCCCCTTGATCTGCAGCACGAATTCCACGTCCCGGCGGCGGTACATTCGTTGCCCGGTGCCGCTCTTGCCGGGTTTCAGATGCGGAAACTCCGTTTCCCAGAAGCGCAAGACGTAGCTCGGCAACTGGCAAAGACGCGAGACCTCGCCGATGCGAAAGTAGAGCTTATCGGGAATGACCACGGAATCGGGCTTTTTGTTCTTCTTCCGGGTAGTGGCCATGACATGCACCTGAAGCAGCTCGACCGTGTATCCGCGTGCTGGCCGAAGCGGCTCGCTTGCCGCCAGCAACGGCAACCACGGCCTTCG
>JBEKQR010000501.1:0-3149 GCA_049519515.1 Candidatus Korobacteraceae bacterium | reverse complement strand
TGCAGGCCGAGACAGTCGATCCGCATCCTCCATCCTTCGAGTGGCTGAGGGGCAGGCTGCGGGAGTAGCGTGGGAGTCGCTGGTCGGCGGTGGGCTGAGTGAAGCTGAAAGGGAAAAGACTCGGAAGTCCCTGCGCCAGATAAACACAATAATTTACGAGTTCTGCGAAAAACTCCTCCGATAAAATCCGCTATTCGCCTTGCTGGTCGGGGAAGGGCGCATCTCCCCTTGCGCCGTGCGGCCTCTCGTGGCCTAGACCACCGTGCCGGAAGAACTCTTCCCTCATTTGCAGTAGCTTCTGCCGCTGATCGGGCGTGAGCGCAGTGCGCATCGCAAGACGGAAATCAATTGCCGACTTTGCGCTCGCCAAATGGACGGCGCTGATTTCCTGCAACTTCTTGTCAATCGCAGCCCGGTCGGGATTGTCCACCGAAAGTAGGTCGTTCAATTCCAGGTGCTTCACCTGTAGTTCAGCCCGATTGCGAATCTGGGTCTTGCGGAAATCGGATGTCTGAGTGCGGATTTTCTGCGCCTGCTCTGGGGTGATGCCGAGCCGCTCCCGAAAAGACGGATTACTCACCAGCCGCGCCAGCATGAACTGCCGGTGTGCCCAGCCCCGCCGGTGCATTCCCATCCGGCGACCATGACCCCAGCGTGCCTGCATATGGTTCCACTGGCCCCGTTCGCCCATCGCTTGCTGGTGCATGCGGTAATGCATCGCTTCCTTCTGCTTGCCGGCAGGCTGATCAGGTATCGACCCCGGTGTTGCGTCCTGGGCCAACGCCAATGGCAAACCGACAATTAGCGTAATAAGAGCTACCGCAGCTTTAGAGTGAGTTCGCATTTCCAATCCTCCGGGCGTGTCGCACAAAACTTATCCTTTTCCACTGGTTCCACTACAGCGGAACTAAGTTGCTAGGCGTAAACACCACTCAGGAAGGAAGGTTCCGGTAAAAAATGTTTAAACTCGGGGCGGGGTACTCTCATTTCGAGGAGATACTCGGGTCGCCTGGGTGCCGACCACTTCCCAAATAGGGCCGTTTCTCTCCACCTCCCGGCAAGAAATACTCGTCGCCGTGGGGTGCGGCTCGATAGCCGGTGCGCGCCGGCGATTCGGAAGCTAGACTTCCAACCTCACGACACCGTGTCGTGAGGTTTCGGGGAGGATCGCACCGCGACGGACGGACTATGGCACGTGGCGATGCTCAGATAAGCCTGCGCTACCGCCCCGCCACTCGTGGGTCGCACGCCTCCTGCAATAATTCTTAACGCCGTACTCGCAAGCATGGGGGCGATGGTGCACACTGCGACCATTAACGCCCAACCCTGTTTCGCGTGTCCACGCCAGCATCCTAAAGTGTTGCTTTTCCAGCCCTCTTCCTTGCCGCCCACCGCCGTTTCATCATCTCGGACATGCGCTTGCGGGCGGCGGCGGTAATACGGCGACGACGACGGCGCTGCTTCGGGGCAGCTTTGGCCGTTGCCGGACGCCCCCGGCGTGCGGTGCCGGTCAAGTCTAATGCTTCGAGGGCGGCAATGGCTTTGTCGAGACGGTCGCGTTCGGCTCTCAGGTCAGCAAGTATAGAGTTGGTGTTCATGTTCCTCCAGTGCGGCTAATAATAAACACTGCTGCATATTTGGTGCAAGTGGATATTGCCGCGATTCTGGCGGCTCAAGGAATTCCGACAACTGTCGTTTTTTCTTAAACATTACCCCTGGCAAGCAGATGGCGACTGTGGTCCCAGGAAACCGGCAGCTTGACGACCGAGCTACACTGGTTCACGATGCTCTATTCTACAATAGCTTGGCTCCCTCGGCTGGCCCAATGACGCACAGGCTCATGTGGGTCGGGAGACTCCTCGTTTGCCTTATCGGCATTTGGGTTCTTTGGATTAGCGGCTTGGGAGCTTACCGAGCGTTTGATCGTGCTGGATACATACGGCATCGGCAGGATACGGTGATTTATGAAGGCGGCAGTTGGACGCTGGACGAGTATTGCCAGTGCGAAGCAGAAGCAGATGCCGAGAGCGGCAAGCTTAATTCGCTAGCCTGCGACACCTCGATCCTGGAGGCGGAGGAGATGCATGTCCCGGTGATGCATGCGCCTGTCGTTTTCTGGGGTCGAATCCAGCGGCACGACAAGATAAGGTCTAATTCTAGCCACAGCTCCGGCTGGCTCTGGCGTTGCCGGGCCAAAGCTGACTCAATCACCTGCTGGGCATTGAACTAAAGCGGCGGTCAGGCAACACCGCTTCGGCGGTGTTTTTGGGCAATTTGGCATGGCTGGAGTCAGCCCGACATAGAGTTTCGGAACATATCGAGTCGAACCCGCGCCAGCGCAGATGCTGCTCATTTTTCAACATTCTCCGCGACCATTGCACCGGTTATGTGTAGCTGCCATAAAGAACCCTCGAACACCCACAACGGACGAACCGCCTGGGATAGTTCAATATTTTCTTTGACACCTTCGTGTATTACCCACAAAATAGGCCTCAGGGATACGCACATCTTTTTGAATCGCAGGCTCCTCGTGCTCTAAGCCTGGAGGCGGCAAAGCTGGCTGCTTTTGGCTGCCACGGTCGCGGGGAGGGAAACCATGGAACACAGAGCAAGCAACCGAGAGGAAAACGATTTATGACTACTGAAAATGCAACAGAGAGAGTTTCAAAATCTAAACGATTTCCATTGTGGATCCAAATCGTCATAGGCCTGATCTTAGGCTGTGTGATTGGTGCCTTGTGGCCAAAATTCGGTACAGTTTTACTGCCGTTTGGGACTGCGTTCATCAAAGCCATCAAGATGATCGTAATACCCCTGGTGTTTTCGGCAGTCACCTTGGGTATCTATAAAATGAGCGCCAACTTCAAGACATTGGGAAGGTTGGCCGGACTGGCTTTTGGCTGGTTTTACTTTGCCACGGGCTGCTGCGTTGCTCTCGGCATAGCGCTAAACGCGATATTCCATCCCGGAGCGGGAGTCGCCCTTAAGGCCACCGGGACTGTTCCAGCTAATCTTGCCCATTCAATTAATTGGGTAAAGTTTCTGCTGGATATCATTCCCGACAACATAGTTTGGGCTACCTCTCAGCAGATGATAATTCCAACCTTGTTTTTTGCCATTTGCTTTGGCCTCGCCTTGGGCAAAGCGGG
>JBEKQR010000500.1:0-3152 GCA_049519515.1 Candidatus Korobacteraceae bacterium | reverse complement strand
CGCTCTCCGCACCCAGGCTCAATTGTTCCTTCCTGGCACGAATGCCTGTTGCTGGCGGCTTACGCCTACCGTGATTCCAAGGCAACCGTTATTGTCAGCAGCAGCTTTGACGGCGAGTGCATTGCACGCACTGTCCACCGCCTGGGCTTGCGCACGGTTCGTGGCTCCAGCACCCGCGGAGGTTCGGAGGCCTTGCGGGCCATGCCTGGGGCCGCCCAGGGCGGCTTTATGGCCTTCACCGCCGATGGGCCCAAAGGACCGGCTCGGGTGGCCAAGGTCGGACCCGTAATGCTGGCGCGCAGCACCGGCCGCCCGATCTGCTGCTTCCACCTAGCGCCGCGCCATGCCTGGCGTTTGCATAGCTGGGACCGGATGCTCATTCCCCGGCCATTTACGCGCGTGCATGTGCGCTGGTCGAAGCGCATCGATGTGCCGGCCGCCGCAAACCAGCAGGAAATCAGCGCTTTTCACCAGCAGTTGCAGGCCGCGCTCGAGCGCGTCCGCCTGGAAGCCGGGCGGCAAGTCAAGTCCAAGATTGAAGATTGAAGATTTCAGATTGAAGATTGAAACACCTGCAGCGTGTTTCATAAATGGCTCTTTTAAGGGGCATGGCTTTATTGAGACCTGCATTAATGCTTTATTAAGACCTGCATTAACAATGTCCGATGTTGCCGTTCCAGGGCGACCGGCGCGCCGTAGGCGCAATGTTCGTTAGCCCCGCACTTCAGTGCGGGGAAGATGGAGTTGTTTGATTCGAGTCCCGTAGGGACGCTGCAAAATGGCCCAGGGATTATTCATGCAGGTCTCAATAGCCCCTGAGGGCATCGTTTTTTCTTCTGAAAGTTTTTTGAAACAAGCTCTAACTACCGGGAGCACAGGGACGCGGAGAAGGCCGGTCACTGGGAGTCATTTCGCCGCTAATGTATCTCCGTGTTCTCTGCGGTGATGCTTTTCAATTCTGTAATCTCCAATCTGAATTCCGTAATCTTTCAGCATTGACAGCTTTCGCCGGAGCAAATAAAGTCAAGGTCGGCCATAAGAGCCACCGGGACGATTGCCACCCAGCAGATGCAACAGCGGCATCTGCTGGGGACCCTGGGTTGTCTCAGATCTTTCCAACCTGTGTGTTTGCGCGTCCGCGAATGCGAATTCGCGGACAGGGAAGCGGGTGAGAATCCCGCGCTGCCGCGCAACTGTAAGCGAGTCCGGAGGCGCCTGACTGCCCCGCCAAACGCAAATTCGGCGTTTAGCGGAGACTCAAGATGGGCGCTCCCGGAGCGTGTGCTTCGCAGCGGACGATCATCCCACATTGCCAACTACGGCAAATGTGGGGCACGTCAGTCCGCGTGCAGGCACGCCCGCCGGCCACTATGCATGCCATGGGAAGGCCGGAGGGTCCCCGACAGACGCCGTCTTTGCGTCTGTTGGGGTAGACGAAGCGAAGTTCATCGCATTGCTGAACTCCGCCTCACAGCTCGCTAAGCCAGGAGACCGGCGCAGACCTTCGACAAAAACCCCTTTCGCGTGTAAAGGAGGATTGTTATGCGAAGTGTGCGTGTTTTACTCCTGCCGGCGTTGCTCATCGCCGCCCTTGCTGTTCAACTTTCAGCTTCCGAAATCAAGATCAGAATCGTCGATCCGCATTCCGCCGCGGTTGCCTCGGCGCGGGTGGCGCTTTACCGCGCGCCGGGAAAGGCTCCGCTTGCCGTGCGCTCGACGACGGCCGAAGGAGCCGTAGAATTCCGCGGCCTGCCGCCGGGAGCATATCGCGTGCAGGTGCTGGCGCCCGGCTTTGCCGCGCATACGCAGCCAGTGGAGCTTAAACAGGAGGCCACGCTCACCGTGCAACTCAAGGTGGCGCCGGCGGAAGAGACGGTGACGGTCACGGCGGCGGCCACTCCCGCCACCGGGGCCGAGACCAGCTCCGATGTCTCCATCATCGACCATCCCGTGCTGCAGGATATGCAGCCGGTTTCGGCGGGAGACATTCTGCGCTTTGCGCCCGGAGCAATCGTTACCGACACGGGGCAGCGCGGCGGATTGACCGAATTGCACGTGCGCGGCGGCGACACCGATTACAACAAGGTGATCATCGACGGCGTGCCGGTGAATGAACCGGGCGGCACCTTCGATTTCGGCCTGGTTTCCACCGCGCAGGTGGACCGCATCGAGTTGCTGCGCGGAACCCAGAGCACCCTCTATGGCTCCGACGCCATGACCAGCGTGGTGCAGGTCTTCAGCCGCACCGGCAGCACGCGAACGCCTTCGTTCAGCTTTGGCGCGGACGGCGGCACCTTCCAATCCGGTCATGGTTACGGCTCCGTTTCCGGCGCCAGGAGCGGCTTCGATTACAACCTGTTCGGCGATCAGTACAACACCAACGGCCAGGGGATCAACGATCAGTTTTCCAATTCAACCGTAGGCGCGAACCTGGGCTACGCCTTTACGCCGAAAATTCAATTGCGCTTCCGCACGCGGCACAATAACAGCTTCACCGGCGGCCAGGGTGAGTGGAATTTCAACGGCGCGCCGCTGTTGCCTCCCGACCCTGACGCTTTCTCCCGGCAGAATAATTTCCTGGCCTCGACCGAGCTGAGCATTGCCAGCGGCCGCTGGTACCATCGCATCAGCGGATACGAATACAACCACCGCAACTTTTTCGAGCAAGGCCCTCCAATTCCGCAACGCGCTTTGCTGGATTTCGAGGCCTCGCAGAATTCCACCCACGAGAACCGCGCCGGCTTGAACTACCAGGGCGAGTATTGGCTGCGCCAGTGGGCGCGAACCATTTTCGGCTACGAGTTCGATGACGAGAATGGATTCATCAACTCCCTCTCTCCACCCCCGCCTGTTTCCGTGCACGGGCTGCGCCGCAATCATGCCCTCTACGGGCAGGAGCTGCTGACGTGGCGCCGTTTTTCCCTGCAGGCTGGCTACCGTTACGTGCACAACGAAAGCTTTGGGGACCGCTGGGTGCCGCGCGTGGCATTGAGCTATCTGCTCGTCCGCGGAGGCGATATATTCTCCGGCACGCGGCTGCGCGGCAGCTATGCCCAAGGCATTAAGGAACCGAACTTCGATGCCACATTCGGCCTGCCGCCCTTCACCCTTCCCAATCCGAACCTCAAGCCCGAACAAAACCGCGCTTTCGA
>JBEKQR010000499.1:0-3162 GCA_049519515.1 Candidatus Korobacteraceae bacterium | reverse complement strand
TATCTGAAGCGCAGGCTGGTTGGCCGGTTCAATATCGACCCGGCGAGCGCCAGCGCGCAGCAGATCAGAAGCAAGGTGGAGCGCCTGCTTGCCGACCAGGATTCCAGCCGCCGGAAGCAGCTGGTGCGCGAAGTGGTGGGAGAAGCGCAGCGCAAGGGGCGCGGCGCCGCCGGCCTGCGCCACGTGCTGCGCTCACTGGAGCAGGGAGAGATTCAAATCCTGCTGCTGAGCGAGCGTTTTCATGCCGTGGGCGTCGAGTGCCGCCACTGCGGGCACATCGATTTCAAGATGCAATCGAACTGCGGCGTGTGCTCGCATCCAGTCACCCCGGTTGAAGATCTGGCGAATGCCATCCTGGGCACCGCCCTGCGCCGGCGCATGGAAGTTGTTTACGTTCAGGACGATCCGGTGCTGGAATCCTGCGGCCACATCGCCGCGCTGCTGCGCTTCCGCTCGGACCAGAGCCGGGCGGTGGCTTCTTAGGGAGCAGGGAACAGGTTTGGTTGGTGGCCCATATCTGCGCCGCTGTCTGACGCAGATGTGGGGCTTTCTAAACTAGCTACTTTCGCGTGGCCAGATCGAGGACTGCTTTCTGGATGCTGACGGCGCGCTCAATCGATTCCTGTATGGTCTTGCTGACCTCGGATGCTACTTTGGAAGCTGAACCGGACTGCTGCCGGGTGGTCTCGATCACGGCAGCCGTTTGTTGCACTACCTGATCGATGACGCCTTTCTGTGCCTCGACGTAACGTTCCAGCGCCTGTTCGGCCAAATCGAACAGCCCGGCTGTCGCCGGCATATCCTTGGCGGACTTTTTGAGAGCCTCCAGGGTCTGGGCGTTGAGGTGAGCGGCGGCCTCGAGCGACTGCTTCTGCATGTCGGCCGCCCGCTCTATTCCTTTCAGAACGAGGTTGCTGAACTCGGCGGCAAAATTCGTTTCCTTGTGCGCGCCCGGCTCTGAGGCGGGATTGCGGGGCGGTTTTGACGCGGAACTCATAACTCTTCTCCTGTTCTTTCCGATCCGGTTTTTCCGAGGATGCCTGAATTGATGCGGCGCCTGTTTTCAGACGGCCATTCCGGATACGAGTGTATAGGGGAGAATTCCTACCGTCAAAAGAAGCCCACAGGGACGTTTCCCGTTTCCCGTTTCACGATCAGAAGCGTAGAGGACGTGAAACGAGAAACGTAAAACGGAAACGTGAGTGCTTGTCCCCGGCTGCGATACCCGGTCAAGCGTGCGTATTTTGGGGGTCTGGCAGGCGGTTTGACCGGGTTCGCTTGCGTCTCTTACACTGGTCTCTTGGCGTCTAAGCACCCTGAGGACGCTGAGAGCGCGTCCGGGGAATCCGGCCGTTGTCGAGGCAGTTAACCCTGATCCGAAGGCACTTCCTTGAATTCAGCAGAAGCCAGCAACAACGAGAGCACCAGCCCCTGCCAGCGCGAGGTTTCGGTCGAGGTCCCGGCCGAAGTCGTGGCGCAAGAAGAACAGGCGGTCATCAGCAAGTTTCAGAAGTTTGCCCGGGTTCCGGGCTTTCGCAAGGGTAAGGTCCCAGCCGGGATCATCCGTAACCGCTTCAGCGAGGACATCAAGAGCGAGGTGGTGGAGCACCTGGTGCCGCGCTATTTCCGGCAAGAGACGGAGAAGCAACATCTCGTGCCCGTCTCGCAACCGCGCGTAACCGATCTGGATCTGAATGCCGGGCAGCCGCTGCGCTTCAGGGCTATCTTCGAGGTCATACCCGAGGTCCAGGTCGAAGGCTATCAGGAAATCCGGCCGGAGAAGCGCGAGGTGACGGTCACCCCCGAGGAAATCGACCAGGCGATGGCGTCATTGCGGGAGCAGCACTCGAGCTACGAAAACGTGGATGAGGACCGCCCGCTGCAGGACGGCGACTACGCCCAGGCCTCATTCAGCGGCACCGGCAGCGAAGCGGGCGCGGAGCCGGTCAACGTCGAAGACATTCTGGTTGAAATCGGCGGGGCCACCACCATCAAGGAGTTTACCGAGAACCTGCGCGGCGCCAAGGCGGGAGAGGAGCGCCACTTCGACGTCAGCTATGCGACGGACTTTCCCGAGCAGCGCCTGGCCGGGAAAACGGTTCATTATGACGTCAAGGTCATGGGCATCAAGCGCAAGAACATGCCCGAGCTGAACGACGACTTCGCCCGCGAGGTCGGCAGCGAATTCGAGTCGCTGGAGAAGTTGAAGCAGCGGGTCAGCGAGAACATTCAGCAGGAGAAGACACGGCAGGAAGAGCAACGCGCCAAGGACAAGCTGGTGCAGGACCTGGTGAACAAGTTCGATATCGCCGTGCCCGAATCCCTGATTGAGCAACAGATCGACACCCGGGTTGACCGCGGGCTGCGCGCTTTGGCGGCCCAGGGGGTGCGCTCCGAGAACCTGAAGCGGATGGACGTTGGCCGCCTGCGGGAGGGCCAGCGCGAGGCCGCGCGTCGCGAGGTTCAGGCATCTTTACTGCTGGACAAGATCGCCGAGCTGGAAAAGATAGAGGTCGCCGAGGAGGAGTTGCAGAAAGAGATCGACTCGATGGCGCGCCAGATGAAGCAGACGTCCGAAGCCATCCGCAAACGCCTCGAGGATAACGGCTCACTTGACCGCCTCCGGGCACGGATGAGGAACGAGAAGACCTTGGACAAACTCTACCGCGGGGCGGAGTGACTGCAGCCCAGAATCTGCGACTCCAGGGTTCCCGTGTGGGCCGCCATTGTGAGCGCGCCATCGGCTGTATGATTGCTTCCAGGCGTGCAGGTCCGGAGGAAGCCGGGCCAGTACGGGTCAGGTTTTGCGTCGGTTAACGCGCGCCCGGCGGGGCGCATCGATAAAGGAGCGAACCTATGCTTGTGCCCATGGTGATCGAACAAACCAGCAGGGGCGAGCGTGCTTATGACATCTACTCCCGGCTGCTCCGGGATAACATCATTTTTCTTGGAACTCCAATCGACGACCAGGTGGCCAACCTGGTGATAGCCCAGATGTTGTTCTTGGAGGCGGAAGACCCCGAGAAGGACATTTCGCTTTATCTCAACTCTCCTGGAGGTTCGATCACGTCTGGCATGGCGGTCTACGATACCATGCAGTTCATCCGCCCCGATGTCGTCACCATCTGCATCGGGCAGGCGGCCAGCATGGCGGCGCTGCTG
>JBEKQR010000498.1:0-3173 GCA_049519515.1 Candidatus Korobacteraceae bacterium | reverse complement strand
AGCCGGCGGGACCGGAGCCGATCACCGCCACAGGCTCTCCTGTTGGCTTCGGAAACTCGGCGTTGGCGAGAAAGTCGAGCAGGTGGCTGAGTTCCTCGATGTCGTCACACGTACGCGTTTCCGTCTTGCTCTTCAGGTACGGAAACAGTTCGCGGCCGGCATCGCCGCGAGCATCACACCCGAACTTCTCGCAGACAAATCGCTTCAGGGCACGGATCGAGATGGGCTGATCGATAGTCCCCCGGCGGCAAGCTGTTTCGCACGGAGCACCGCAGATGCGGCCGCAGAGAGACGCTAGAGGGTTAGGGCCGCGGGCAATCAGGTAGGCGCGTTCGTAGTCGCCCGCGGCGATGGCCCGCACGTATCCACGAGCGTCAGTATGAACCGGACAGGCATACTGGCACTTGATCTGTTCTCGCCAGTACTCGTAGTCCGCCACCCTGACTTTGTAGCGTAGCTCTTCCATTGTTATTGCCTGGCTCTGCAGCTGTTCCGATAGCTAACCCCATGCATAGAAGCGGAAACCGGTAAGCCGCCCTGGCTCTTCAGCCGGCGGATGAACGATGGGTGTTTTATCAGGTGTTTGACCTGCGCGTGCCAGGTCATCCGAAGACCAACAACTCAGTTAATCACCTTAGCCCGAAAGAATCCCCCCGGCTGTGATGTACATCACCTCTCGCTGTTCGGAACAGTTTGAGCGGGACCACAGATTAACTCCTGTTAGCGCCCCCGGCCAGCCTTCTCACGCAAGGTGCCGTCAGGGTGGTTCACTGGCACCATACGGATCGATCCGCTTTTTCAGGTACGCGATCCGGCACTTGTCCAAGGTGCCAGCGTAACCTTCGAGCCGGGCGCGCGGACTGCATGGCATACGCATCCGCTCTGTCAGACTCTCATCGTCACGACCGGCTGCCACTGGGTTCAGCGCGAAGGCGGTCCGATCGAGGAGATCCGTCCCGGGGACGTGGTCTGGTTCTCGCCCGGCGAGAGGCACTGGCATGGGGCCACGCCGACCACGGCCATGACCGTGCCGGACTTTGAGTTGAGCGACCAGCTCAATCATTTCAGGGTAAGGTTTCGATTGCGTGAACATGTAGCGGCGGAACTGAGCCCGGGTGAACGGTCGCTTCTGGTAAAAGACCACCCGGCCTAGATATTCTTCCAGCGCGAGCTTTCCTTGCTCGTAGGTGTCGAAGGTCAGGCGGTGCCGATCCTCCATCTCGGCCAACTCCAATTTGAAGTTCGCCGCCGCCCGTTTGCGGGCGATGATCCCACCCGTTGGTGAGCAGGACACCGCCAATATCCAGAAACATGCAAGTGATTGCAGACGCTTTCTTCATCGTCTTTCTCTTTCGTCGCCGGTCGGATCATCGCTGCCACAGGATTCGTGCGTCTTCCAGTGGGATAGCGGCGCCGTCGCAGTGCGGTACCACGCGCGCCGTATAGTCCGCTGGCGGGCGGGCCGCAGACACAGCCGCGCTGTAAACGTAGACGTCCGGCGCGCCAGCCAGTTGGCGAACGCGCTTCATCTCCTGCCGCACGGGAGCACTGCCCATGACGCCATCGGCGTAAAGCTCAACCCGCACCGCATTGGGGTCCAGGTCCTTGAGACAGACCTGAGCCTCAAATACGTGCTGCCCGCCACGAGTCTCAACCTTCACGTCGATGAATCGCAGCGTGTCCCATTTCTGTTCCAGGCTGTGCTGCCAATCGGCCAGTTGCCGGCCGATTGCGCTTTTATTGGCAATGCGCAAACGATAGGCGGCAGCCGCCGGGAGATAGTATTGCTCGGTGTATTCGCGCACCGTGCGGTTGGCGGAGAACTGCGGTGTCAACCGCGCCATGCTTTCCCGCATCCGCTTGACCCATGCGGTGGGAATGCCGCTCTCGTCTCGGGTGTAGAACTCCGGAATCACCTCCCGCTCGAGCAGGTCGTAGAGTGCGTCGGCTTCGACAGCGTCCCAGGCGGGATCATCGCCGTGCTCCCGGCCGTCCCCCAACGCCCACCCCACTTCAGGCGTGTATGCTTCCGCCCACCAGCCGTCCAATTCCGAGAGATTAATGCCTCCATTGACAAGCACCTTCATGCCGCTTGTTCCGCTCGCCTCCCAGGGCCGCCGTGGCGTGTTGATCCAGACATCCACCCCCTGCACCAGGTGCTCCGTTAACAGCATGTCGTAGTCGCTCAGAAAGACGATGTGGGATCGGGCCTCTGACTGGCGGATGAAATTTATCCATTCATGGATCAAGGCCTGCCCCGCCCGGTCCTCCGGATGGGCCTTGCCGGCGATGATGAGTTGCACCGGGCGCTCGGGATTCGCCAAAAGGCGCAGCAAACGCGCCGTATCGTGCAGCAGCAGATTCGGTCTCTTGTAGGTCGCGAAGCGGCGCGCAAAGCCCAGCGTTAGGGCGTTGGGATCAAATAAATGTTTCGCCTCGTCAATCTTCTCGGGCGACGCGCCTGAGGCGGTCAGTTGCCGGGATAGTTGTTCGCGAGCGTACTCTACAAGAGACTTGCCGGCGGCGGTCCGGAATTGCCATAGCCTGGCGTCGGAGACGCGGCGAATGTCCTGCTCCAGGGTTTCCGTCGTCCCCAGCCAGCGGTCTTTCCCACAGGCTTCCGTCCACAGATCGTCGGCGGAAGCCGAGTCCCAAGTGGGCGTGTGGACTCCGTTGGTCACATGTCCGACGGGCACTTCGTCCGTCGGCCAGCGGGGGAAAAGAGGCTCAAAGAGGTGCCGGCTGACTTGCCCATGCAAGCGACTCACGCCATTCACCGCCCCGCTGCCGCGGATTGCCAGATAGGCCATATTGAAGCTCTCTGACGAGTCGCTCGGATTCTGGCGGCCCAGGGCCAGCAAATCGTAGAGGGTTATGCCGAGCTTCTGCTCGCCATAACCACCGAGGTATTGCTCGATGAGGGCCGGAGCAAAACGATCAAAGCCGGCGGCCACTGCCGTGTGGGTGGTGAAAAGGTTCCCCGCTCGAGTGGCGGCCAGTGCTACTTCGAAGGGCTGCCCGGTCTTTTGCATGAAGCTGCGGGCGCGTTCCAGGACGGCGAACGCCGCGTGCCCTTCATTCAGGTGACAGACCTCCGGTTGGATGCCAAGCGCACCAAGCAGTCGCCATCCGCCGATCCCGAGGAGCAGTTCTTGCTTGAGGCGCAGCTCCGG
>JBEKQR010000497.1:0-3177 GCA_049519515.1 Candidatus Korobacteraceae bacterium | reverse complement strand
TCCGGGCGGTGCTATTCGGGTGTAAACCACCGACCTTTTTGCCATCGGAACAACGTAGTAAGTCTTGGGCCGGGCCAGCGAGAGCCCCCACAGGAATTTAAGCGCGTGTAGTTGGGGAAGCAGCCAAAGGGTGAGGATCGCAGTAATGTGGATCAAAAAAGACGCCGGTATGGAAGTGCGGCAAGAATAGATCTCGGACTGAAGAAAACGCGGCTCTCTGTTTTGCATTTAGGCCTTTGCAGCATTTCGCGCGCCTTCGAATCCCCGGCCAGCTCCGGTTTGAGCTTGCCGGGGATGACGGCGCAAAGCATGCTTGCGAAGATAAGCGCTTTGTTGCAGACGCTGACCGCCGCTGCTTTGCGATAAATGTTGGTTCCAAAGAACCTGGAGCGTGTCGCAAAAACTCGCGAGGACGATGGCTCGTTGCCTCAGTGGCTGGAGTCAACTACATCTCCGTGGAAACCTGAAGCACGTCTTCTTCCACCTCGATTACCCTTGCAAAATGAACGCTCCAGGAACAACAGCGGCTGGCAGGCCGGGATGATGTCACCAATTGAGTACGCCTGGGCCCTTGTGGTGAGATGTTTTGGTCACGGGAGGTAAAACGCCCGGCTGAACAGGCTGCGGAAAAACGCGCCGAAGCAACAAGCGAGGCGCTATGGGGTGTGGATACCACAAGTAGGCATAACAAGACCTTGTGATCTCGTTCGATCTGGAATCTGTTTTTCCGCAGCCTCTGAAGCCATGCCCCATTCACAGGAGCGCTCCTGAAGAGCTCCAGACAAAGCCTTACGGCGGCTTTGGCGCTGGAATCCCCTTCGCAACCGAACCGCATCTTTACAAGCGCGGCACTCGCCTCGCCAGCAAGCGCCAAGCGGCGCCTGCTGGAGACCCGCTGACGGAAGGCCCTGATGATTAACAACCCGACTACGCCCGCTCGCGAAGACTGGCCGGCACTGCCCTACGAGGAATGGAAAGACACCTGCGCCACCTTGCACATGTGGACGCAAATCGTGGGCAAGGTCCGCATGCAGTTGAGTCCGCCGGTAAATCACTGGTGGCACGTGGCGCTGTACGTCGATGTGCGCGGGCTGACAACATCGCCGATTCCGTTCGGCGCGCACTGGTTTGCCATCCGCTTCGATTTCATTGATCATCGCCTGGTGCTCGAAACCAGCTCCGGCGACCTTCGCGCGCTGCCGCTCAAACCGCAGTCCGTCGCCGAGTTTTATCGTGATTTCACCAGACTGCTGGAAGGAGCCGGCATCAAGGTGAATATCGACCCCATGCCGGTCGAAGTGCCACACCCGATTCCGTACAACGAGGACACGGTCCACGCCAGCTACGACCGCGAATATGCCCAGCGGTTCTGGCGCACTCTTCTCGCGGTGGCGGGCGTTTTTCAGGAGTTTCGCGGGCGTTTTCTGGGCAAGTGCAGTCCGGTGCATTTCTTTTGGGGAAGCTTTGACCTGGCGGTGACGAGGTTTTCCGGCCGGCGCGCGCCGGAGCGTCCGGGCGCCGACCACATCACCCGCGAGGCTTATTCTTGTGAATGCAGCAGCGCCGGGTGGTGGCCCGGAGGCGAGACACTCAGCGGAGTCTTCGTTCCGGGAGCGGCGTTCTATTCGTACATGTCGCCGGAGCCGGCAGGATACTCGGAGCGGAGAGTCCGCCCGGAGGCGGCGCGCTACGACCGCAATCTTGGCGAGTTCCTGCTTATGTACGACGAGGTGCGGCGCGCGGAGTCACCACGTATCGCACTGCTTGATTTTCTGCAGACGACTTACGCAGCCGGCGCCGAGCTGGCTCATTGGGACCGGGCGGCCCTGGAGCAGCCCGAATCGTGGCTTCGCCAGGCAGGACCACACGCCGCTTGAGCAGTTTCTCAGCCGGCTGGGCCTACGCTATATTTGTGGCAGAGGCTTTCCGACGCGCCGCTCGCCGGAAATGACGTTCATTTTTTGGATCGCAGGAAAAATATGCCCACTCTCACCAATGAAAAATGCGTCGCCTGCCGTCGCGATGCCCCGCAGGTAACGAAGGCGGAGATGCAGGAGTTGCTGTCTCTGATTCCGGAGTGGAAGCCAGTAGAGCGCGATGGCATTCCGCGCCTGGAGCGCGTTTTTGGCTTCGATAATTTTGCCGAGGCCCTGAGCTTCACCAATCGCGTCGGCGCGCTCGCCGAGGCGGAAGGACATCACCCGGCAATTCTTACCGAATGGGGCCGGGTAACGGTGACGCTTTGGACACACAAAATCCGCGGCCTTCACCGCAACGACTTCATCATGGCGGCGAAGGTCGACGCGCTTTCACCCCATGCCGGTGCGCGGAAATAGGCGAGCTTCGCTCCCCCGCCCAGGGCACCCCCGCAAGCCCGAATTCAAGCTTGCTGGGGACCCCGCAGCCGGGGGCGACTGGGCCTACGCTACCGCAAGAGTACCCCACCCTCGTCGCTGCTTTTGCGACCAGGGTGGGGGGTTTTTGCTGGGTACACCACTTATCTATCGGCTATGGAAGTTACATGCCGCTCGGGGGCTGCGAGACGGCAACCAACAGCGTTGCTTTCTTCGCTCCCTTGGGAGTGGTGGCATAGACGGCCTCGATGTTCAGGCCCTTCTTCGCCAGCTTCCCCGTAACCTCCGCCAAGACACCAGGCTTGTTAACCATCTCGAATGCTTCCAGTGTCCCTTCCGTGAACGGCAACCCCGCTTTGGCCAGAACCTTTTTGGCTTTGCCGGCCTGGTCCACGACGAACTGCACCGAGCCCTGCGAGCCAGCGGCGCTGCCCAGAAGAGCCACCACGTTTACCTTCGCATCGCCCAGGAGTTTTGCCACTTCAGCCAGCGCTCCGGGCCGGTTCTCCAAAGAAACCGTCAGTTGCTTTACTTTCGCCATGTAGTCTTAACCCTTCCGCAGCCGGGACGCCTATGGCGGCTTCTACCCCCAGCAAAGCAAAGGCGGCATTCGCCGGGGACCCTGTGGCTGCATCGGGAATTGTGCACGGAAGAGATGCTGTTGGCAAGCAGGTTGTTAAAGTAGCTCCGGCGCCCTCGCCGGAGGGTGCCGCGTCCTTCTATCGCTTGCGGCTTCACAAGCCCGCCGCCGGGGGCGGCGGCGCTACTCCAATCCGCATGCAGCTCACAATCGCGCCACCAGTGGCAAAGCAGGCAGCCAGGA
>JBEKQR010000496.1:0-3191 GCA_049519515.1 Candidatus Korobacteraceae bacterium | reverse complement strand
AAAACCGGCTCGTCGCAGACCATCTCCAACGCCATGAAAGCCAAGGTGGCCAACAAAGCGGAGTACAGGGACAACGGCTGGTTCGTTGGCGTCGAGCCGCGCCGCAATCCGGAGATCGTGGTGGTGGTGCTGGTGGAAGGCGGTGAACACGGCTACCTGTCGGGGCGTCTGGCTGCGCAGGTGGTCAGGGCCTACGTCGCGAAGCAGCGCGCCAAGCAGCAGATAAACGTAGCCGGCACAACCTCCACCCCATCAAGCGCAACGCCGGCGCTGGCTGGAGGCCCCGCCATGGCGGAGAAACCGCCGGTTGCGCCACCAGCGACAACCGCTCGTCCGCAAGCCAAGCCGCCTGCCGGCCCGGCCATCACTCCCGAAGCCGCCGGCACTCAGCCCTCCCAGGCCGAACCGGCCAAGCCGGCGCCGCCTGCTGAGAGCAAGCCCAAGCCGGCTGAGATTACCGGGGTTCCCGGCAAGCCTGTTTTTGACTCGCCGGGGTGGGAACTCACCGGGGTGTGGGGCGGAACCGACGGCCACATGCACGGCGGACGGTTCCGCTTCACGAAAAGCGGGAAGTTCCAACGGCTGGTGGCGGCGCCCGGCATGGAACAGTTCGCCTCGGATGGCGAGACGGTTGCCGCCTTGGACTCGGGGGCAGCGGTCTCGAGAGGCGGAAACCAGCCTCATTGGGAGAACCTCCCCGACTTGCTGGCCATCATCAAGGCACCGTACCAGGGTCCCAGGCAAATGGCGACCTTCCATTTTCCTGGGTGGAGGAGCGGCGGGCAAAGATGAACCGCAATATACGCTTTCGCGATTTCGACTGGATGCTGCTGGGCATCGTGCTGTTGATCTGCGCCCTCGGCGTGCTGGAGATTTACAGCGCCACCTTGAACACCAAGTTTCAAGGCATGCACATCAAGCAAATGTACTGGATCGGCGCCGGGCTGGCGCTGATGTTCCTGCTCAGCTTCGTCAACTACCAGGTGCTGCTGGATAAGGTCTCCTGGATGTATGGAGCGGCTCTGCTGTCGCTGGTAGCGGTGCTGGTCTTCGGCAAGAAGTACCTGGGCGCCCGCCGCTGGATTCTGCTCCCCGGAGGCTCGCACTTCCAGCCGTCGGAATGGGTCAAGCTCATCCTGATCCTGGCCATGGCCAAGTACTTTGCCGAATACATCGAGCGCGAACTGCCCTTCCGTGACGTGGTCAAGGCGGGCATGATCGTGGTTTTCCCGATGCTGCTGGTGCTGAAGCAGCCCGACCTGGGGACGGCGCTCACCTATCTTCCGGTGGCGATCATGGGCCTGTTCCTCGGGGGCATGCGGGTCAAGCATGCGCTGATTCTGTTGCTGATCGCGGGCATTCTGATGCCTGCCGTCTGGCATTTCGGGCTGAAGCCGTATCAAAAGGACCGCCTGACCAGCTTCATCTCGCCCGAGGCCGACGCCAGGGGCACCGGCTACCAGGTAATTCAGTCGCTGGTCGCGGTAGGCTCGGGCGGGCTCTGGGGCAAGGGCGCCACCAAGGGCACGCAGACCCAGGGGCAGTTCCTGCCGGTCCCGCACACCGATTTCATTTTCGCCGCCTGGGCCGAGGAACACGGCTTCGTGGGCGCAAGCTTCATATTGCTGCTATACTTCTTATTGTTGATGCGTTTGATCAGCAACGCACAAACGGCGCCCGATCGAGCAGGCACTTTCATCGTGATGGGCGTTGTCGCGGTCTGGACCTTTCATGTGCTGGTCAATGTTGGAATGGTGGTCGGCTTTATGCCCGTGACCGGCATTCCGCTGCCTCTGATGAGCTATGGCGGCTCGTCGGTGCTGTTCACGTTTCTGGCGCTCGGAATTGTCATGAACATCCGCATGCGCCGCTTCGTGAATTAATCCTTGCCGGGGCACCTCAACACGGAGGCAAGATGCGGATGGCCACACGTCTTGGCTGAAGCGGCCTGAACAAGTTTCGGGGACGGCGCTCCACGCGGGGCCCGGCCCGATTCGCAAGCGAGATCGACTGCCCTCCCATTTGGAGGGGACACGCCGGCCAGGAAGAGGGCCGGCCAGGACTGAAGGAGCGTTGCCGGGGCGGTTAACGGTCCCATCATGCGGCATCCGCCCATGAGAGTGTGGCCACAAACCCCGAGGCGCAACGCAAAGTTATCGGTGCAAAAGATTCTGGTAGTTTTCGCTAACACCAATACGGGCCCGCCCAGCCGTGGACGGCCTCGGTGTCGGCAAGATCGCCAAACGGCTATGCCCGCGGGGTCTACCATCCCAACAAGCCGGAACGAGGCTTGCTGGGAACCCCGGTCTTCGGCCTTGCTTCACGACCACGCAGCGATACTCCGCGGGCGTGGGGAGCGGCCCACCGAACTTCAAGCCTGACCTACCTTTTCCGCTGCCGGCGATGCTCGCCAAGGCGCCGCGCTTCGAGTCGCCCGGCAAATGCCAGCAAGGCGTTTGCTCAGGGACTCGGGAGCGCGCCAGCTCGGCGAGCCCGGAGCAACCATGAACAAGGAATTGTACGTTTCCTCAACTCCCCATGAAACCAGGGTGGGGCTGGTGGAAGACGACCAACTCGCCGAAGTGTACTTCGAGCGTGAAAACGAGTACACGCTGGCGGGCTCTATTTATAAAGGACGCGTCACCCGCGTGCTGCCAGGCATGCAGTCGGCTTTTGTCGATGTCGGCCTGGAGCGCGATGCTTTTCTCTATGTCTCCGACTTCCTCGACTTTGCCGGGGAAGAGGACGAGGAAGAGTTCGGCGAAGTCCCGGTAAAGACGCAGTTTGCCGAGATAAGACAGAGCGCTGAGCCGGCGCCTGCCGCAACGAATGCAAAGACGGCATTCGCCGGGAGCCCGGCCGAGACCGGGCCGGAGCAGATAGAAGAAGAAGACGAAGCCGACGAAGGGGAAGAACCCGAAGCCGGCGCGGAAACAGCCGAAGGCGAGCCTGCCCCGCTGTCGGAGGGCGCCCACCGCTGGCGCGGCCGCCGCCGCCGTCGCGGCCGCCGCGGAGGCCGCGAGCGCATCTTTGAGCCGCATACCGCGAGCACTCCGGCGGAACCCGCTGCTGTCGAGACGGAGAAAGAATCCGCCGAAGCTTCCCCAGCCGAGCCTCCGGCCGCTGTTCAGGATGAGCAGATCTCGGCCCATCTCAGCGTCCCCGACAAAGACCCGGCGAGCTATCAGGGC
>JBEKQR010000495.1:0-3195 GCA_049519515.1 Candidatus Korobacteraceae bacterium | reverse complement strand
TTGTCACAGGTGCGACCGGCAATACCGGCAGTGTTGTCGCCGGAGAACTACTTGCCCAGGGCCAGAAGGTGCGGGTGATTGGCCGGGACAAAAGCCGTCTGCGGGCGTTTGAGGCCAAGGGCGCCGAACCCTTCGTCGCTGATCTGACTAACGCCGAGGCGCTGACCAGGGCCTTCACCGGGGCGCAGGCGGTCTACTTGATGATTCCGCCGGACGTGCGCAACCAGGATGTTCGCGGCTATCAGAGTCGAATCAGCGATGCCATCGCCCGGGCTGTCGAGCAGTCCGGAGTCAGCCATGCCGTCTCGCTGAGCAGCATCGGGGCCGATAAGCTGGACCGCACCGGTCCGGTCACCGGATTGCACGACTTCGAGGAAGAGCTGGACTGGACTGAGGGGCTGAACGTATTGCATCTGCGGGCCGGCTACTTCATGGAAAACACCCTCGCCCAGGCCGGCCTGATCCAGGCTTTCGGCATCACCGCCGGCCCGCTCGATCCTGAATTGAAGCTTCCCATGATCGCCACCCGCGACATTGGCATGGCCGCCTCCGCAGCCATGCGGGCGCTCGATTTCTCCGGCCATCAGGCGCGCGAACTGCTGGGCCAGCGCGATCTCACCATGACGGAGGTCACCGGGATCATTGCCCGCGCCATCGGCGCCGACAAGCTCGAATACCGCCGCGTCTCCGACGAGCAGGTCCGCAACAGCATGCTGCAGTTTGGCATGTCGGAAAATATGGCGGACCTGTTGCTGGAAATGTCCGCCGCCCTGAACTCCGGCTACATGCGGGCGCTGGAGCAACGCTCCGCCCGCAACACGACGCCTACTTCATACGAAACCTTTGTCGCCGAGCAATTCGTGCCGCTGTATAAGAAACATCAGACCGCCGCCTAGCGCGGGCACAGCCGGGGCGGGAGTCGCTCTTGGCTAGGCAGGAGGCGTTCCATCCGTAACCCACATCTGCTAACTGCGGCAGATGTGGGGCACGTGGAGTTCTTTCGCTAGGGTGGAATAGTTCCACTGACGTAAACTGGAAGCAATGCCAGAGCTTCCGGAAGTAGAGACGATTGCGCGCGGCCTGCAGAAGCGGGTCGCCGGCGATGTAATCGAGTCGGTTTGGATCGGGGACAAGACCAATTTCCTGAAATCTCCGGCGGAGGAGATTGCCCGCACGCTAACAGGCGCTCGCATCGAGAGCGTTCAGCGGGTCGGCAAGCATTTGGTCATCGACGTGTCCAGGAGCGCGAACCTGGGCGGAAGCCAAGGCCCATCCAGAAGGAAGTCTCGCCCGGCCCGGATGCACTTTGCCCCATCAAATGCGACCGCGACGTTCGCTGGCGCCCGCGCGCCAAACTCGCAGGCGCAGTGGATCGTTCACCTGGGCATGACCGGACGCATGCTGGTTTGCCGCCCCGCCGAGCCTCTGGCCAAGCACACGCATCTGGTCGCGCAGCTTGCTTCCGGACGCGAGTTGCGCTTCGTGGATCCACGGCGCTTCGGGAAAGTGCAGGTGACAACGGGTTCGCGGTTCAAAGCTGCCGGAAGCGAGCCGATCGGCGCGGACCGGGGCGAGTTCGCGGCGCTGTTCCGGGGGCGCAAAACGCCGATCAAGAGCGCCCTGCTCAACCAGAAGCTGCTGAGCGGCATCGGCAACATTTATGCCGACGAGTCGCTGTTCCGCGCCCGTGTGCGCCCGCGCCGCCGCGCCGCTTCGCTTACCCGCCACGAACTGAAGCGGCTCTACGATGCCCTGCAGCGAGTGCTGGCCGAGGCCATTGCCGCCGGCGGCTCCTCCGTTTCCGACTACGTGGACGCCTCTGGCGAGGCCGGCTTCTTCCAGCTTCACCACCGCGTTTATGGCCGTGAAGGCAAACCTTGCCTGGTCTGCAAAACGCCTGTAAAACGCGTCGTTATCGGCGGGCGCAGCAGCCATTACTGCCCCAAGTGTCAAAAGTAGTTTCGAGTTTCAAGTTTCGAGTTTCGAGATTGCAATAAAAATATAACCACAGAGCGTACTGAGTACACAGAGGCCGAGGGCAGCAAACTCGCAGCTAAATTAAGTTCTGACTTTGGGGGTTCTCTGTGTGACTCTGTGTACTCGGTGGTTGGTCTTTGCTTCGGCAATAAATTAGAAGCAAAGGCAACTTGAAACTTGAAACTTGAAACTGCTGTACCGAAAGGCAGGTCATGCGCCCTTACGCCATCGCAGTCGATCTGGGAGGCACCAATCTTCGCATTGCCGCGGTTGACGAGCGCGGCCAGTTTCTGGAGAAGCTCACTACGGAAACCCAGGTGGCGCGCGGGCGCGATTTCGTGATCGACGAGATGACGCAGGCGATCCGCCGCATGATGGAGCGTTTCAAAGCACAGGGCGAGCTGCGCGGAATCGGCATCGGTGTGCCCGGCATCATCGACATGGCTACCGGCATGCTGCGCGAATCGCCAAACCTACCCGGTTGGAGCCAATTCCCGGTGCAGGCAGAGATCGAGCGCCGGCTCGGAACGCCCGTGGTCCTGGAGAACGACGCGAACGCGGCTGCGCTCGGGGAACACTGGCTGGGCGCCGCCAAGGAGTATCCCAGCATGGGCATGCTCACGCTCGGCACCGGGGTGGGCGGCGGGATCGTGCTCGACGCCAAGATCTGGCACGGCCTGAACGGCATGGCCGGCGAGCTTGGACACATCAACGTCATACCCGAAGGCCATCCTTGCGGCTGCGGCAGCCACGGCTGCCTGGAACAGTATGCCTCGGCCACGGCCATAGTGCGCATGGCGCGTGAAGCCATTGCCGGCGGCGATGCGAAGGAGTTGGCGCGCCTCGCCGAACGTGAGGGCGAGGAGTTCAACTCGCGCAAGGTGTTTGCACTGGCGATGCAGGGAGATGAGCCGGCTCGTCAGGTCTTTGAGCGCATGGGGCGCGCACTCGGCCTGGTGCTCGCCGGCCTGGTGAACGCCCTCAACCTGCCCATCTACGTCCTGGGCGGCGGCGCGGCCAACGCCTGGGACGCCTTTGCCCCGGCCATGATGGCGGAGGTCCGGCGGCGCTCGTTTGTCTATGCGGCAACGGTTCCGCAAGCGGGGCCCCCACCACGCGCCGGTATTGCGCGTGATGGGGTGCAAGCGGGGCTCCCAGCACGCGCCGGTGTTGCGCGTGATGGGGTGCAAGTATCGCCCGCGGCGACAGGCGGCAAGA
>JBEKQR010000494.1:0-3223 GCA_049519515.1 Candidatus Korobacteraceae bacterium | reverse complement strand
AGCGCACGCAGTTGATCGAAACCGTTGGCGAGAAGCTGCGCGAGAAGATGGGCTTCCTGGAGGAATGGAAGCCAACCACCTCCGAACCGGCCAAGGCAGGCAACAAGCCGGCCAAGTCCGGCAAAAAGTAAGAGAGCAAGGGTCGGAATTTGCGGCCAAAGATAAAAAGATAAGCAGAGTCTTTGCATCCCTTTGAGGGTTATGACCATGGCCTCTGTCGCAAGCGCCGTTTCGCCGCGCGCGGACGTCGCCCGGCTGCTGGGCAGCATTATCGAGCCCGGCCGGGTTCTGAGCCGTCCCATCGACCTGATTGCCTTTGCCGCCGATGCCAGCTTCTACCGGCTCATCCCCAAGGCCGTGGTGTTGTCGCGCGGCGTGGCGGAGATTCAGGCGCTGTTCCGCTTCAGCCATGAACAGCGCCTTCCGCTCACCTTCCGCGCCGCCGGCACCAGCCTCTCCGGGCAGGCGATCACCGATGGAATCCTGGTGGAGGTGGCGCGCCACTGGCGGCTGCTGAAGGTCGAGGACGGGGGCAGGAAGGTGCGCGTGCAGCCCGGCATCATCGGCGGGCACGTCAACATCGCGCTGCGGCCCTACCGGGCGAAGATTGGACCCGATCCCGCCTCCATCAACGCCTGCATGATGGGCGGAATCCTGGCCAACAATTCCAGCGGCATGTGCTGCGGGGTGGACCAGAACGCCTATCACACCCTCGATTCGCTTACCTTCGTCCTTCCCTCGGGAACGGTGATCGACACCGCCGACCCGAAGGCGGACGAACTCTTCCGCGCGCGCGAGCCACGGCTGGCCGAGGGCATCCTCGAGCTCAAGCGCGAAATCGAGGCCAATGCCGCCCTGCGCGAGCGTATACGAGCCAAGTACCGGCAGAAGAACACCACCGGCTATTCGCTGAACGCCTTCATAGACTTTGAACGGCCGGTCGACATCTTCCGCCATGTGCTAATCGGCTCGGAAGGCACGCTGGCTTTCGTCGCCGAGGCGGTGCTGAATACCGTGCCCGACCTGCCGGTGAAGTACACCGGCCTGCTGCTGTTTGCGGATTTGTACGCCGCCTGCGCCGCCATCGTGCCCCTGCGCGAGGCCGGAGCCAAGGCGCTGGAGCTGATGGACCGCGCTTCGCTGCGCTCAGTCGAGGACCAGGCGGGAACGCCAGAGTCGATTCGTGGATTGCCGGAGGGCGCTGCCGGGCTGCTGGTGGAGTTCCAGGCCGCCGAGGAATCCGAGCGCGCACAGTTGGAAAGCTTGGCGCGAACGGCCGTCGCCGGATTGAACCTGCTGCTGCCGGCCGAGTTTACGCACGAGGCCAACGAGCAGGCGGCCCTGTGGAAGATCCGCGCCGGCCTGTTTCCTTCCATCGGAGCGGCGCGCCACAGTGGCAGCACGGTCATCATCGAGGACGTGGCCTTTCCCGTCGCCCGCCTGGCCGATGCCACCATCGATCTGACCAAGCTTTTTGCCAAGCATGGCTACCAGAACGGCATCATCTTCGGCCACGCCAAAGACGGGAACCTGCACTTTGTCATCACGCAATCGTTCAACGATCAGGCCGCGATCGATCAGTATTCCCGTTTCCTGAATGACGTGGTCGAGCTGGTGGTGAAGCGCTACGACGGGGCGCTGAAGGCCGAGCACGGCACCGGACGCAACATGGCGCCGTTCGTCGAGACCGAGTGGGGGCCGGAAGCCTACTCGATCATGAAGCGGCTGAAGAAGCTGGTCGATCCGGAAAACCTGCTCAACCCGGGCGTGGTCATAAATCCCGATCCCACCTCTCACCTGCGCGACCTCAAGCCCATGCCGTCGGTCGAGGAAGAGGTCGACAAGTGCACCGAGTGCGGCTTCTGCGAGTCCAAGTGCCCGAGCCGCGAGCTGACCACCACGCCGCGGCAGCGCATCGTGATCCGCCGCGAGATGGCCCGCTTGTCGGCGCCGGGAAACGGATCAGACCGCGCTCTGTACGCGGCGCTGGCGGCCAAATTCCCCTACGACGTGCTGGACACCTGCGCCACTGACGGCTTGTGCGCCACGGCGTGCCCCGTCTCCATCGACACCGGGCAGTTGACCAAGCGCTTTCGCAAGCTGCGGCAGACGCCGCGGGCGCACCGCATAGCCATCTTCCTGGCACGCAACTTCGCCCTGGTGGAGCGCGGAGTGCGTGCCGCGCTGCTGGCCGGTCACGCCGTGCAGTCGGTCTTCGGGCCCGGCGCCATGATGGCCGTCACCAGGCTGATGCGCGCCGTTGCCGGCGACCAGGTTCCGCTGTGGACGCCCGACATGCCGCATGCCGCCCCGCGTCCGCCGGCCACCGAACGCGCCCGGGCACAGGCGGTCTATTTCCCGAGCTGCATCTCGCGCACCATGGGGCCCGCGCCTGCGCCCCGGCAGATGCAAGGTCGTCAGGCGGAGAATGGCCGCGATCTTTCCCTCATGCAGGCGCTGGTGGCGCTGGCTGCGCGCGCCAACGTTCCCGTCTATATTCCGGACGATGCCACCGGCCACTGCTGCGGCGTGCCGTTTTCATCCAAAGGATTTGCCGAGGCGCACAAGCTGACGGTGAACCGCACCATCGAGATGTTTTGGGAATGGTCGGACAGGGGCCGCTTGCCCATCGTGGTCGATACCAGCCCCTGCACCTACGGTCTCACCACTTCACGCGCCATGCTGACGCCGGAGAACCGGCAGAAGTTCGACCAGCTACGCATCCTGGACAGCATCGTCTTTGTGCATGACGTGCTGTTGCCCAAGCTGCCGGCGCCGCGCAAGGTGCATTCGGTGGCGCTGCATCCGGTCTGCTCGGTGGTGAAGATGAACTTGACGCCGAAGCTGGAAGGAATCGCCCGCGCCTGCAGCGACGCAGTCACCGTGCCCCTGGACGCCGGATGCTGCGGCTTTGCCGGCGACCGCGGCTTCCTGCTGCCGGAGCTGACCGAATCGGCCACCCGCCACGAGGCAAATGAAGTGCGCAGACAGCGGTACGATGGCTACTTCTCCAGCAGCCGCACCTGCGAAATCGGAATGACACGCGCCACCGGCGAGGTATATCGCTCGTTCATCTACCTGCTGGAGCAGGCGACCAGGTAGGTGAACGTCTCAATTACCGATTCTCTATCCCGCTCATAGGGACTTATTGCGTATGCGCCTTCGCCAGCGTGGTACGTTCGCTTCGGAATCAGATGTGAGACTCTGTATTCCCGAGCCGGCG
>JBEKQR010000493.1:0-3234 GCA_049519515.1 Candidatus Korobacteraceae bacterium | reverse complement strand
GCAGGCTGCCGCCACGGTTGATCACCTCGAAGCCAAAGCCAACGGTGACGACATTGCGCTTGGACTCGTGCACCTTGACCAGCACGTCTTCCTGCGTCTGCGTGGTGATGCGCCGGCGCGGACTTACCTCCGCCCAATCGAACGGCCCGAGCGAGTAAAGCTCGACTTCCGAGGACAGCAGCTTGCGTTCGCTGAGAGGCTGGCCGCTCTTGATGTCGGCGGCTTTGCTGATCATGGACTGGCGCGCGTGTTCCTGTCCGAGGTAGATGACGTGCCCGGTTTCCACGCTGGGCCCTTCGTAAATCTGGTAGGTCACGGCGAGCCGATGGGGGTCGTGATTGACCGGCTTGGCCACCGCGCGAAAGTTGGCGGTCAGGTAGCCGAGCGCCAGATAGCGGGCGATGATCTGATTGCGGTCCTGCTGCACCAACTGGCCGGAGAACGGCTTCCCCGGCGCCAGCTTCAAGCCCCTGGGGGCCACTTGCGCCAGCGACACCGTCTGCATGCCGTTGATCTGCAGGCTCTCGACCACATCGAGAGGACCTTCGTGCACAAACAATGCCACCACCAGGTTGCCGCGGTCGCGGCTCACCCGCGGCGTGACCTTCGCCTGGCCGTAGCCCGCGCTCTTATACAGGTTGGCAATCGCGGAGACCGACTTGCGCAACAACTCCGGGCTGTATTTGCCATGGGAAAACAACTGGGCCTTTCGCACCTGCGCCCGCGCCAGCAGCTCCTTGCCGGAATAATGCCGGTTGCCGCTGACGGTCACGTCCTCCACTTTGTGCCGCGCGCCTTTGGTGATGCGGTAGACGATACGAATGCCGGAGGGCTGGTGGGTCGCCTTGGTCTCGACCTTGGCGTCGAAATAGCCATTCGATTGCAGGTAGGAGCCCAGATTGCGCTGGCCCTCCTCAATCAGCTCCTCGTTGACCAGGCTCTCCTGGTACATGGGAATCAGGCTGCGGCGGGTCCAACTCCAGAGGTGGGCGCCGGTGGTGTCGATCCACACCTTGGGACCGGGCGTCACGTGGAAAATGATGTCGGCGAGGTTGGAGTCGGGGTGGTAGTTGGCCGAGACCAGTTCCACTTTGGCGGCCAGGCGGTGGTCTTTCTCCAGTTCGCGCTGCAGGAACATGGTGGCGGTGCGCAGCTTTTTCATGGTGTAGCCGGTGCCAGCCTTGAGATAAGCTCCGCGCAAGCGCGCCAGCAGCGTGTGCAGGCTGTTCTGCAGCCGCGCTGTTTCCTGCGCTGACGCGCCCTCGATAGTGACCCGTCCGACCTTGGCGCGGCGATTCAAAACCGTGTGGAAGAGAACGTTGACCACGCCGTTTCCGGGGTCGGACTGAACTTCCGTGCGCACCTCCGCCAGGAAGAAACCGGTGCGGCGGAAAAAATTGCTCAGGTCGCCTTGCGCGCGCTGCAGCTCGACAGTCGAATAAGGCTCCTGGGACTGATAGCCGGAAACCTGCAGCAGGCGGGAGTAGGGGAAGATGCGCGTGGCTCCGGGAAAATCGAAAACGCCGAAATATAATGCCGGCTGCAGCACGAAGCGGAGGCGGACGCCATTTGCCTCGGGCTCGACATCGAGCTCCACGTCCTTCACCTCGGGCATGGCGGGTTGAGGTTTGCCGGAGGGGCCGGTCTGAAGTTTGCCAGCCGATTTGAGAGCGGAAATGCTGGCCTCGACATTCTGGCGCGAGAATGGCTGGCCGGCTTTCTGCGGGATCAGGGCTGCCAGCCGCGCCGGATCGATGCCTGGACGCCCGGCTATCTCGATGGCGGAGACATTCTGGCCTTCGTAGGCGTCAATGATCTGCGCGGTCGAGAGCGGAGCCACCTGCGCAAAAACGCGAATTGAACCGCTCATCAGCCCCAGGGCGGCTAGAACCGGGAGAAAAAACAGATAGATGTTGGGTCGGGCCCGATCCACTGCGTTCAAGATATGAGACCGTGTCACACAATTCGAAACTGAGCCTGCGCAGAATGGGTCTGTAGACTCTTGGAGTTACGATGCGGGCAAAGGCGAAGGCGGAGCTGCGGGAATTGCGTTTGTCGATTGGCGCTTGGCGCGAGTGGCGCGAGGGAACGCGGAGCGCTCACAGCCATGGCCTCGCGGCAGGCATTCTGAAGCCGGCTTGCGCCAACGAGCAGAACGGTAGTGAGTCAATTTGAATTTTCACAAAGGCACCCTTCAAATTGACCCACTACCAGCAGAACGGCTTGGTGGTTCAGCGGAGCTTTTGCTACTATGAACGGAGACTGCCGCAGGCGGCGCTATCGTCTAGGGGTTAGGACGGAAGATTCTCAATCTTCAAACCCGGGTTCGATTCCCGGTAGCGCTACCAGCTATCATCTTCCGTGCAGCCAGCAAGAGCTTCCGTGGTACAATCCCGAACTATCCAGAGCAGCTTTCCACTCCAGCGAACTTTGTTCGTCGGGGAGCCCCGGATTTGAGCGGAGGCCTATGCTTCCAGCGATTCGACGTTTGTCGCCTCTCGCGTGTCTCATCCTCGCTGGCGTCGTGGTTGCCAGCGCACAACTGCTGCCCGACAGCGCACCTGAGCCAAAGCCGAAACCCAAGCCCACCGCTACGCTGAAGGTAACTACGGACTTGGAATGCGCTTGGACGCTGGATGGCAAACCGCAGGGGCGGCTGACTGCTGGAGAGATCAAAGCTGTGACCGTCTCGCCGGGAGATTATCTGGTACGGGCCACATCTGCTGATGGACAGGACAGTTGGCAAAGTCCTGTTACCGTACACCAATCGGAACAGAAGCTATTACAAATTCCGCTGGCTGGCGTGCGTCAGGCAAGGGAGAAGGAAGCTACAGAACGCAAGCTTGCAGAAGAGCGTAGACAGGAAGAAGCACGGAAGCTGGAACAAGAGCGCAAGCGCGAGGAAGAGCGAAAGCGGGAGGAAGCACGCAAACAGGAAGAAGCACGCAGGATAGCAGAAGAGCGCAAACTGCAAGAAATTCGCAAACAGGAGGAAACCCGGAGGCGGGAGCAGCAGGATCGGGTGGCCTGGACTGACCCTCAGACCGGGTTGGTGTGGGCGCGGCAGGACAACGGGATCGCAGTGAGTTGGGATCAAGCTAGCAATTACTGCCGTAACCTGAATCTCGCTGGCTACCGGGATTGGCGACTACCGACCATTTACGAACTTACGGGTATTTATGACCAAACGCAGAACGTAAATGGGTATCACATCGAAGGCAGGATTCACCTTAC